>JANSXJ010000422.1 GCA_024743015.1 Hyphomonas sp.
AAGATCAAATGTCCGAAATCCGTCGACTTTGATCCGGCCTTGCCGCGCCATCCCACCGGCAAGCTTTATAAACGCCTGGTGCGCGATCGTTACTGGGGCAACAAGGATAGCCGCATCGTGTAAGGAAGGACTTGCACTCACCTCACCTAAGCGTCACTAATCATTACAGAAACATACTTTCAGGAGGATACAATGGCAGACCCAAAAACAGTGCAATATTCAGACCTTGAGGGCCTTGTCGGCGAGACGCTCGGGCCGTCTGACTGGTTCGAGGTCGACCAAGCCCGCATCAATACGTTCGCGGATGCCACCGGCGACCATCAATGGATCCACGTAAACGAGGAAATGGCGAAGCAAATGCTCGGCTCTACCATCGCGCACGGATACCTTACACTCTCCCTTATTCCGATGTTCGGACCGCAGGTTCTGCGCGTGGAGGGCGTGACCCGCGGGATCAACTATGGCGCCAACAAAGTTCGCTTCACGAACATGGTTCCGGTGAACTCAAAGCTGCGCATGACCCAGACCGTCAAGGAAGTGAACGAGAAAGCTGGCGGCAAGCAAATGATCTCGGAGTGCACCATCGAGATTGAAGGCCAGGACCGTCCGGCCTGCGTCGCAGAGACGATTACCGTTCTCTATGGCTAAATCCGCCCTATATTGGACAGGCGCCTGATCAAAGGAGGCCTGTCCATGCTGCCGCCCAAACCGATGCCAAACACCAAGCGGATCAAACGATCCGACAAGGAATGGCGAGAAATCCTGACGCCCGACCAGTATCGTGTCGGCGTGAAGGACGGAACCGAGCGCGCCTTTTCACCCGGAAACTATGAGAGCGAGAAGCGCGACGGTGTCTACCATTGCGTCGGTTGCGACACGCCGCTCTGGTCATCAGAACACAAATTTGACAGTGGCACGGGCTGGCCAAGCTACTGGCAGCCAATTCGCGAAAGCGCGGTTGAAACCAAGACAGACTTCAAACTGATCTACCCGCGCACCGAATGTCACTGCGCCACGTGCGGCTTGCATATGGGACATGTGTTCAAGGATGGCCCGCCCCCAACCGGGCAGCGCTGGTGCATCAACGGGGTCGTCTTGAAGTTCAAACTTGCGGGCACATAATTCGCGCACTGGACAAAGCACTGGCCATGAGTAACTTGCCGCTATTCGATAAATAGCGGAGCTTTTCATGCGTTTTTCCTACCTCCTCGCAGGTGCGGCGAGCGCCGCCCTTCTGGCTGGGTGTGCGTCAACTGCAAACATTGAAACAGAACCGGTTGTGGTCGACACCCCACCGATCCAAATTGAAACCGAGGAGCCATCCGTGACGCTCGCCACCCCTGTCGCCAAACGCGAACTGAAGACGATTGAGCAAGTCGGGCGCACGCGCGTCGACCCTTATAATTGGATGAAAGACGACAACTGGCAGCAGGTCATGCAGGACCCGACTGTTCTGCGCGCGGACATTCGCGAATACCTGGAAGCCGAGAACGCCTACACCAAGGCCAAACTCGAAGATCCGCTCGAAGGCCTCAAGGAAGAATTGTTCACCGAAATGCGTGGCCGGATCAAAGAGGATGACAGTTCGCTGCCGTCCATTGATGGTCCTTATGCCTACCTGACACGCTTCCGGACAGGCGGTGAGTATCCGATCATCGCACGCAAGGCCGCGGCCGATATCTACAACTCCGAGGCGGAAGACGAGATCCTGTTGGACGGTGATGCGATGGGCGAAGGCAAGGCCTATTTCGCCTTCAACGATGTCGAACACAGCCCGGACCACAAACTCATCGCCTATGCTGTCGACGAGCAAGGCAGCGAATTCTACAACGTCAAATTCAAGAACCTGGAAACCGGCGAAGACCTGCCGGATGTCATCGAAAACACGTATGGCTCATTTGTCTGGGGCGCGAACTCGGATCGTGTCTACTGGATTGAACGCAATGATGAAGGCCGCCCTGCGGCGGTCCACATGTACAAGCTCGGCGGTGACGGCTCGACAGAGATCTACCGCGAACAGGATCCCGGCTTTTTCCTGAGTGTCAGCGAGTCGCAATCCGGCAAATACATCTTCATTGGCGCAGGCAGCCACACCACATCGGAAGTCCACTTCTTCGAAGCCGACGCCGATACGCCTGTGTTGAAAACGATCGCGCCGCGCGAAACCGATGTTGAGTATAGTGTCGCACACTGGGGCGATCAGTTCGTGATCTCGACCAATGCCGATGGCGCGGTCGACTTCAAAATCGTCACCACGCCGGTCGACGCCCCTGGGCGTGAGAATTGGACAGACCTGGTACCGCACGAGTCCGGGACGCTGATCCTCGACATGGACGCGCTGAAGGATCATCTGATCCGGTTGGAGCGCCATGACGGCTTGCCACGCATCATCGTCCGCGAGCGCGCCACTGGAAACGAAGAAACGATTTCGTTTGACGAAGAAGCCTATGCCCTCGGCACGTCCGTAGGCTATGAGTATGACACCACGAAAATGCGCATCAGCTACTCGTCGCCGTCAACGCCGAACCAGGTCTATGATTATGACCTCGCCACGAAAGAACGCGTGTTGCGCAAGGAACAGGAAGTCCCCTCTGGTCACAATGCCGACGATTACAAAGTCAAGCGCGTCCTCGCCCCGGCGCGCGATGGCGAAACGGTCCCAGTCACCATCCTCTACCACAAAGACACGCCAATCGATGGCAGCGCGCCAATGCTGCTTTACGGCTACGGCTCTTATGGTGTCACGATTTCAGCCCGCTTCCGGACCACCCCGCTCGCGCTCGCAGATCGCGGCATGGTCTACGCGATCGTGCACCCGCGCGGGTCTATGGCGAAAGGCTATCAATGGTATCTGGACGGCAAGCTCGAGAAGAAGGTCAACACGTTTAACGACTATGTCGATGCCGGAAACTTCCTGATCTCTGAAGGGTATTCCTCGCGCGGCAATGTCGTCGGCATGGGCGGGTCAGCCGGCGGGTTGCTTATGGGCGCCGTGGCAAACCAGGATCCGGAAATGTTCGCCGGGATCATCGCGGCTGTACCCTTTGTCGACGTGATCAACACCATGTCGGATGAGAGCCTGCCTCTGACCCCGCCGGAATGGCCGGAATGGGGCAACCCGATCACCAGCGCGGAGGACTATGACACGATCATGGCCTACAGCCCGTATGATCAGGTGACCGACAAACCCTATCCCGCCATGCTGATCACAGGTGGCCTCAGCGACCCCCGCG
>JANSXJ010000002.1 GCA_024743015.1 Hyphomonas sp.
AGACCGCGAATCGGTCGTGAGGGAGACTGGTCGAGTTAAATGAAGCCAACTGATACCAGCAATCCGGACTACTTTCACAAAGTCGTCGATTGCCAATGGGCCTGCCCGGCTCACACGCCCGTACCGCACTATATTCGGCTGATTGCACAGGGCGATTATAGCGAAGCCTATCTCGTCAATCGTGCGTCGAACGTGTTTCCCGGCATATTAGGACGCGTCTGCGACCGTCCGTGCGAACCTGCTTGCCGCCGCACGCGCGTTGAAGAGAAACCGGTTGCGATCTGTCGCCTTAAGCGCGTCGCCGCCGATCATCGCGAAGATATTCGCGACCGTCTTCCGAAAAAACCGGCGACGACGAATGGCAAGAAGATCGCTCTGATCGGAGCCGGGCCCGCTTCATTTACGGTGGCGAACGATCTCGCGCCGCTCGGCTATGAGTGCACCATTTTCGAGAAACTGGACAAACCGGGCGGCCTTATGCGTTCGAACATTCCAGCCTTCCGTCTGCCAGAAAGCGTGTTGATGGAAGAGCTTGGATACATTCTCGATATGGGTGTGGAGCTGAAGCTCGGCACGCCTGTCGAGAGCATGAGCAGTTTGTTGAAAGAGGGCTATGACGCTGTCTTTGTCGGCACCGGCGCACCGAAGGGTAAAGATCTCGGGCTACCCGGCCGCGAAGAAAGCGATGCCAATATTCATATCGGCATCAACTGGCTCGAAGAAGTGGCTTTCGAGCATACGGACAAGATCGGTGAAAACGTTCTGATCATCGGCGTCGGTAATACAGCAATGGATTGTTGTCGCACATCGCTGCGCCTCGGGGCCAAGGATGTAAAAGTCATGGCGCGCAAGCCGCGGGCTTTTTTCAAAGCTTCTGAATGGGAGCTGGAAGACGCTGAAGAAGAAAATGTCGACATTCTCGTCAATCATTCTCCGAAAGCCTTCCTGCACGAAAACGGCAAGCTGACGGGCATGCTGTTTGAGCTGATGGAATACGATCTCGATGCAACGGGTCGCATCACTGATCAGCGCGTGGTCGGCGAAAAAACGATCCCGTGCGATGATGTCATTCTTGCCATTGGACAGGAAAACGCCTTCCCATGGATTGAAGATGATGCAGGGATTGAATTCGACAAATGGAGCGTTCCGATCGTCGACAAAGTGACATTTGAGTCAACGCGCCAGGGTGTATTCTTTGGCGGTGACTCGGCGTTTGGACCTCTGAACATTATCTGGGCCGTGGAACATGGCCATCAAGCCGCGATCTCAATACACAATCACTGTCGCGGATTACCGCTGACCGATCGATTGCCGGATCAGATCAATCTGAGTTCAGCCAAAATGGGCATGGCGGAGTGGCGCTACTCCAATGCGTTTGACGCCTCTTCGCGCCGCAAGATGGAGCATGTCGAACTCGTCGACCGGTTCAAGAAAATTGATACCGAAGTCGAACTCGGCTTCACCGCCGAGCAAATCGCGACCGAGGTTCAGCGATGCCTGAACTGCGACGTCCATACCGTTTTCGACGCGCCGCTTTGTGAAGAGTGCGATGCCTGCATCGACGTCTGCCCGGTGGAATGTCTTAGTATCACGCCAAATGCGGACACTGAGCAGGAACTGCGCGCTGCGCTGACGGCTTCTGATCCGACCGTCGATCAGGATCTGTTTGTTTCTGCGGCTCTACCGCTGACCGGGCGAGTGATGATCAAGGATGAGAATATCTGCTTGCATTGCGGCTTATGCGCTGAGCGCTGCCCGACATCTGCCTGGGACATGAAAGAAGGCGTCATCAAAATCCACCAAGCGGCGGATCAATTGGAACCGACTGAGGCGTAATATGAGCGGACCAGGATTGAACGATTTTGTGATCAAGATCGGGACCGTGAACGGGACCGGGTCGGCCAGCGCGAACGGGCTACTGATGAAATCCATCTTCCGGATGGGTATCCCGGTTGTTGGAAAGAACGTCTTCCCTTCGAATATTCAGGGCCTGCCGACCTGGTATGAGATCCGCGTCTCTGGAGATGGCCATGCGGGCCGCTCCGGCGAAGTGCACATGATGGTCGCGATGAACCAGGCGACCTATGATCAGGACCTGGCCGAACTCGCGACCGGCGGCGTACTGGTCTATGACTCAACTTGGCCGCGTCCGCAGCTGGAAAACCGTCCGGATGTGACTGTGATTGGCGTTCCTCTCATGCAGATGTGCAATGAAGTGGTTAAGGCCGCCCGCTCACGCATTCTGATGAAGAACATGGCTTATGTCGGCGCCGTTGCGGCGCTTGTGGATATTGATCTCGCCGTCATTCGCGGTCTGATCGAAGAAACCTTTGCTGCCAAGGCCAAGCTGATCGACAGCAATATGGAAGCGGTGAAGCTCGGCTATGATTACGTCAAAGCCAATTATGAATGCCCATTGCCCTTCCGTGTGTCTGCCCTGGACAAGACCAAAGGCAAGGTCATGATTGACGGCAACACCGCGGCGTCGCTCGGTTGTGTCTATGCTGGCGCCACGTTTGGCGCCTGGTATCCGATCACGCCATCGACCTCGCTTATGGATGGCTTCGTCAAGTATTGTAAAAAGCTCCGCGTCAACGATGAAAACGGAAAGAACAAGTTCTGCATCATCCAGGCAGAAGACGAACTCGCTGCTGCCGGCCTAATCATCGGTGCGGCCTGGAACGGTGCGCGCGCGTTCACGCCAACATCAGGGCCTGGAATCTCGCTGATGAGCGAGTGGATCGGGTTTGCCTATTACACTGAGATCCCGGTAGTGTTCTTCGACATTCAGCGCACGGGCCCGTCCACCGGCATGCCCACGCGAACCCAGCAATGCGATATTCAAACGACGGCTTACGCGTCACACGGCGACACAAAACATATCGTGCTCTATCCGAACGATCCGCATGAATGCTTCGATTTTGCGGTCCGGTCTTTTGACCTGGCGGAGCGGTTTCAGACGCCGGTTTTCTTTCTGTCCGATATTGATCTCGGTATGAATGACTGGATGGTCGACGAGCTGACCTGGGACGATTCCTACGTTCCCGATCGTGGCAAGGTGGTAACCAAGGAAGACCTCGACAAGATGGAGTCGTTCTCCCGATATCTCGATGTCGATGGCGACCACATTCCGTATCGCTCTTTGCCCGGCACCGATCCCAAAGGCGCTTATTTCCTTCGCGGCTCAGGCCATAACAAGCATGCGCGTTATACCGAGCTCGGGCACGAATATCAGGAAGTGGTCGACCGCCTACTTGCCAAATGGGCAAGCGCCAAGACCGCGGTGCCGGCTCCGATCGTCCACAAGGCTGCAAAACAGGCGCGCCATGGCATGATTGCGATCGGCACCAGCGATGCGGCCGCGCAAGAAGCCCGCATGCGCCTGGAGGCGGACGGCATGCCCGTCGACTACATGCGCATCCGGGCTTTTCCATTCACGGATGAAGTTGAAGCGTTCATGGCAGAACATGAGGAAGTCTTCATCATCGACCAGAACCGTGACGCACAGTTGCTCAACCTACTGCTGACAGAAACCAGCGTGGCTCGCGAAAAACTCATTCCCGTTCTGCATTATTCCGGTGAACCTCTGAATTATCGTTTCGTCTATGATCAGGTGATGAAACGGATCAAACTGAGGAAGATTGCATGACCTCTTTTGTGAAACCCAAGATCCGGCGAACCAACGAGCCACTCAATGAGCTCGGACTCGCCCGCGCAGATTACGAAGGCAGCATGTCGACCCTGTGTGCGGGCTGCGGTCATGACAGCGTTACAGCCGCAATTGTTCGCGCCTTCTATGAGCTTTCCATCCCGCCGCATCGGGCGCTGAAAATCTCAGGGATTGGCTGCTCCTCGAAAACCACCAGCTATTTCATGAACGACTCGCACGGCGCTAATACGGTGCATGGACGTATGCCGTCATTCGCTACTGGAGCACTGTCGGCAAATAACGACCTCGCGACAATTGGAATCTCGGGGGATGGCGACAGTCCTTCAATTGGACTGGGTCAGATGGCGCATGCGATGCGCCGCAACGTGAACATGCTCTACATGCTTGAGAATAATGGTGTTTATGGCCTTACCAAGGGCCAATTCTCAGCCTCCGCAGATCTCGGTTCGCTGCCCAAGAAAGGCGATCCAAACGAGTTCTCTCCGATCGATCCCGTTGCCTTTGCGCTTTCGGTTGGCGCAACTTTTGTCGCTCGGAGTTTTTCCGGTGACCGCAAACAACTCGTATCGTTGATCAAGGCAGGCCTGAAACATAAAGGCTTTGCGATGATCGACGTGATCAGCCCGTGCGTCAGCTTCAATGATCACAAGGGCTCAACCAAATCCTATGCGCACACTTACGAGTTCTACTCTCAGGCGGTGCACGCGGACTATATTGCCCCAAGCGAAGAAATCGTCGCCGCTTATGATGAGGGCGAAGTCATGCCGGTAGAACTGCATGATGGCGGATACATCCAGCTGCGGAAAATTGATGCCACGTATGACCCTACGGACCGCGGTGCGGCGTTCAGTCGGGTCATGGAGAGCGATAGCGCCAAGGAGATCCTGACCGGCCTGCTCTACATTGATGAGAGCCAGCCAGATCTGCATGAAACGCAGAACATGGAAGCCCGACCTCTGAACCAGATTCCGTATACAGAGTTGAATCCGGGCGCCGAGAAATTGCGGGCGCTTCAGGCTGAGTTTCGATAAAGTGTGCCGGTTTTAAACCGTGACCACTTTCTGCTCAATCGCGCCGAAGATCGATTTTCCGTCCGCGTCCAGCATTTCCATGCGAACGCTGTCACCCGGTTTCATGAACGGTGTCTTGAAGTCGCCGCTGGCAATCTTCTCGATCATCCGGATCTCGGCGATGCAGGAATAGCCGCGTCCGCCTTCGCTCACAGGCTTGCCCGGACCGCCATCCGCGCCCTTGTTTGAGACCGTGCCGGAGCCGATGACCGTTCCGGCCGTCAAAGGACGCGTCTTGGCCGCATGGCTGACGAGGCGGGCGAGCGAGAAGGTTGCATCCTCGCCAGCTTCCGCCCGACCAAAGGCTTCGCCATTATAATCGACGCGCAGCGGCAAGTGGACGAGGCTGTGTTTCCAGGCGGCTCCAAGTTCGTCAGGCGTCACCGCAACTGGCGAAAAGGCGCTCGGCGGCTTGGACTGGAAAAAGCCAAAACCCTTGGCCAGCTCGGCCGGGATCAGACCGCGCAGCGACACGTCATTGCAGAGCATGATCAGCTTGATGTGGTCGACGGCCTCGGCTTCGGAGACGCCCATGGGCACGTCGTCCGTGATGACGGCGATCTCACCTTCCATATCGCAGCCCCAGGCAAGGTCACCGAGCGGGATCTCGTCGCGGGGCCCTAAAAAAGCGTCCGAGCCGCCCTGATACATGAGCGGATCATCGTAAAAGCTCTCCGGAACTTCGGCACCGCGGGCTTTGCGGACGAGCTCGACGTGATTGATATAGGCCGAGCCATCGGCCCATTGATAAGCGCGCGGGAGCGGGCTTTCGCATTCACGCTCATGGAAGCGGAAGGTCGGCACAGATCCGAGCTCGACGCCTTCCGCCATACGCGCAAGACGCGGGGCGACATTCTCCCAATCATCCAGCGCTGCTTGCAGGGTTGGCGCGATGCGTGCCGCGTCGGTACAGCGTGTCAGGTCTTTGGAGACAACAACCAGACGGCCATCGCGGGAGCCATTCTTCAAGGTGGCGAGTTTCATATTCTAGCTTTCCTCAGCAATCTTTTCATGCAGCCAGGCGGCGTGGCGCGGCGCTTTTTTGGTCTGGCTCCACTCTTCCAGCATGATCGGCGCGACGCGCTTCAACTCCGCGTACTGGTCGGGCGTACCAATATCGCAGGCCAGTTCCAGGCGATGGCCGTTTGGGTCGAAGAAATAGATCGACTTGAAGATGCCATGATGGGTCGGTCCAAGCACGTCTAGCCCATGCGCTTCCGCCCGCGCTTTGGCGTTGAGCAGGTCTTCCATAGACCCGACTTTGAACGCGATGTGCTGCACCCATTCCGGCGTGTTGGTGTCGCGGCCCATGTCCGGCTGCTCCGGCAGCTCGAAAAAGGCGAGCACATTGCCATTCCCGGCATCGAGGAAGATGTGCATGTAGGGGTCATAGGCCCCCGTCGATGGGACGTGGTCTTCGGCAATCGCCAGCTGGAAATCCATGCCGAGTACATCGCGGTAGAATTCCACGGTCTCTTTCGCGTCCTTGCAGCGATAAGCGACGTGATGCACGCCTTGCAGGTTCGGAGCTTCCGACATTTTGACCTCCCGATCGTTACGAATGCCAGCTTAAGCCGGTTCCTCGACGTTCAATACACCGCGATTAACCTGATCACGTTCAATACTTTCGAACAAGGCTTTGAAATTGCCTTCGCCGAAGCCTTCTTTGTAATCGCCCTTACGCTGGATGAATTCGAAGAAAACCGGGCCGATGCGCGGCTCCGCGAAGATTTGCAGGAGCAGGCGCGGCTGACCGCCTTCCGTGGTGCCATCCAGAAGGATGCCGCGCGATTGCAGCTCGCCGACGGGCTCGCCGTGGCCCGGCAGGCGCTCGTCCAGCATCTGATAATAGGTTTCCGGCGGCGCGGTCATGAATGGCACGCCGCCTTTCTGCAGCTTGTCCCAGCAGGCAACCAGATCGTCACAGATCAGAGCGATGTGCTGGATGCCTTCGCCATTGAATTCGCGCAGGAATTCCTCGATCTGGCCACCGCCGGACTTGCCTTCCTCGTTCAGCGGAATGCGGATCTTACCATCCGGGGCTGTCAGCGCTTTGGACGTGAGACCGGTATATTCGCCTTTGATGTCGAAATAGCGGATTTCCTGGAAGTTGAAGAGCTTCTCATAGAAGTCCGCCCAATAGGCCATACGGCCGCCATAGACATTGTGGGTCAGGTGATCGATCAGCTGAAAGCCAAACCCTTCCGGGTTGCGATCAACGCCGGGCAGATACTCAAAGTCGATGTCATAGATGGACAGGCCTTCGCCGTCCTTCGTGTAGCGATCGATCAGATAGATAATCGAGTTGCCGATACCGCGAATGCCGGGGATATGCAGCTCCATTGGCCCTGTTTCAACCTGGACCGGTTCAGCACCTTGCTCGAGCAAGTGATCATAAGCGGCGCGGGCATCTCGGACACGGAACCCCATGCCGCAGGCACTCGGCCCATGCTCACGGGCAAAGAACCAGGCGGCGGATTTAGGCTCATAATTGGTGATCAGGTTAATCCCGCCTTGGCGCCAAAGCTCCACGTCTTTAGAACGATGTCGCGCGACTTTGGTGAAACCCATCGTCTCGAAGACGGGTTCGAGCATGCCCTTCTCCGGAGCTGAAAATTCAATGAATTCAAAGCCGTCAAGGCCTGCCGGGTTCTCGAATAGGTCTGCCATGAGGGCACCTCCGCATACGATTTCAGGTGAAGTTGGGCGCGATATATCAGTTATTAGTTGCATATGCAACTAATTGCTCCTGGTGACGCACTTTCGCTCGGTCTGGGATCGACGAGATGGGGGCGAACGTGCGAAGAAAGCCCATGTCCACTTCTGTCACCGATCGTTTAAATCACGCCTGTCGGATATTCGCCGATCGACCCGGACAAATCGCGATCGCCTTGCAATCGAAAAAAGATTCCGCCATCGCCGTATCCCACAACTCGCAGCTTTCCATTCCGTCAGCCAGCGTCGTGAAAGCCGCTATTGCCTGCGCAGCGGCAGATCATCTCGATCTAAAACAAACTCGGTCAGTGCACGACCTAGATGACACGTTTTATTGCTCCATTTTGCAGGCCTTCGATCCTAGTGATCAGATTTCGCTCAAAGCCCTGATCGGCTTGATGCTCATAGTTAGCGATAATCCTTCCACGACCGCGATCCTCGATGCGGTGGGCTTAGACAAGGTAAATATGTGGTTGGTCGCGAAGGGTCTTAACGACACAAATCTTGCCGTTGGCTTCTCTGATGATGAGCTCGGCGTACGGCTGCGTGCCAATCGAACCACCGCGCACGACTGCTTGCGCCTGTTGCGGTTGGTGGATGAGGTGCCGGATTATGATTTCATCAAACACTTGCTGGCGAACAATCTGCGAAATGAACGCATTCCGAAACGCCTGCCAGACTCAGCGAGCATCGCACACAAGACAGGTAGCCTAAACGGGCTCTGCCACGATATTGCAATCATTGAGAGCCCGGAGGCCGCTTATTATCTTGTCGTCCTCGCCGACGGGCTCCCAGAAGGCGAGGATTTCCAACCCGTGATCGCCCGATTCTCAGCAGAGATTTACGATCTGATGTCAGCCTAGCGACGCGGCAACAAGCGAGCGTCTTGAGGCACCGGATCTTCGAAGGTTTTGATCGTGTCACCCGTGGCTTCTTCGATCAGATGCTGAATGAGCTCCGGAAACAGCATTGGCTCAGCCGCCGCTTCCCATAGGAAAAAGCCGTAGGAGCCTGGGATGGCATTGATCTCGTTAAACCAGAGCTCGCCTGTTTCCTTGTTCGACATGAAATCGATCCGCGGCGCCCCGCGTTTGCCGAGCGCCGTAAATGTTTTGCGGGCATAGTCATGGATCTTGTCCTGTAACTCACGCGGCAAGTCTGGATTGATATCGCGGGTAAGTGACAGCATTCCTTCGGATGGCTTGAACGTGCCTTTGGTCCCACCGTCGGCTGACAGATACTTCTCACGAAAATCCAGCAGCTCAGCGCCCGATTTCGGGCGCTCAATAGCGGAGAGTTTGATCTCCTCACCTTTTGCGATCATGGCGATATTGTATTCGACCAGATTCTGCACTTGCGGTTCGATAAGCGCCAATGTGTCTTTCTTCAGAACATATTCCGCCAGCGGCCAGACATCATCGGCGGTTTTGGCGAGGCCGACCCCTACACTGGAGCCGAGATTGGCCGGTTTGACGATGACCGGATAGCCGAGCGCCGCCTTGACGTCCGGCAGGATCATGTCGGCATCCTCGATCTGAGCGCGATTGACCGTGACATGCGGCAGAACGTTCACCCCGGCTGCGCTGACCAGGGCTTTGGTCACATCCTTGCGCATGGCGATTGAGGTACTGGAAGCTGAGAGCCCGGTCACCGGGATGCCGAGCAGTTCGAAATAGGCCTGGATACGGCCATCCTCGCCAAATGTGCCGTGAAAGACCGGCAGGACGCAGTCCACGGGCTGGATGACCGTGCCGTCCAAGGCGCAGACGACCGGGCCATTGTCAGACCAGCGAAATGTGACTTGTTGGCTGAGCGGCGGGCGCGGCGTGTATTTCGAAATATCGCGCAGGCTCGCGCCAATCCAGAACCGGTTGGAGAAATCTGTATAGACCGGCAGCATATCGACCGATCGGACATCAGCCGCATCCATCAATTGATGCGCGCTGACGACGCTGACATCATGCTCAGAGCTGGCGCCGCCGAAAATAATCACAGTTTTGAGCGATTTTGCCAATTTTTCACCAGTCTTAAGTCTAAGGTTTGCGTAGAGTATAGAGAGCGAATCGCCGAGCGGGATCAAGCCAGTCTATGACCACAGCATTGAAGCCAAATTTGGTTCAAATTGGGGACAGCACCAAGCCTCCAGTTGTGTTTGGGCATGGTTGGGGCCGTTCTTATCTCGATTTCATCCCTGTGGCCGAAGCGCTTGCGCCGGTCGCGAGCAGCTTTCTGATCGATTTTCCAGGCTTTGGCGACACGCCGCGCCCCGACGAAACCTGGGGGACGGAGGACTATGCGGATCACGTGGTCAATTTCCTGAAGTCAGAGCATGACCTCGTTCGGTTTACCTGGGTCGGTCATTCCTTTGGCGGTCGGGTCGGAATGCGCATCGCTGCCAAGCATCTTGATACGATTGCGCACCTTGTTCTTGTAGCCTCGGCTGGCGTCCCACGGACCCGCACCTCCTGGGAGAAACTCAAAGGCCGGCAACGCGGCATGGCGTTCAAGATTCGTAAAGCCATGGCGAAAGGTGACGCGGCTCTACTGACGCTCGAAAAGCAGTATGGCTCGATCGACTATATTCATAGTCGCGAGATCGGGATGCGAGACATATTCGTAAAAACGGTGAATGAAGACCAGACGGCCACCCTACCTCAAATCAGGGTCCCGACCACGCTGATCTATGGCGGCAAGGATGTGGATACGCCAGTTGAGGTCGGACAGAAACTCGCCGCTGGTATTGAAAACTCGTCGCTAATCGTTTGTCCGCACTATGATCATATCTCCATCCTGGATCGCGGACGCCACCAGATTGCCCTGGCCGTCAAAGAGCGATTGGGGACGGCATGAGCATTCTCAACCACCTGCCCTTTTTCGTGTTCGTGGTCGCGCTGGCTGGCTTTGGCATGGTTCGGATCAACACGGTCCTGACCTATTTCCAGCAGGAAGAGTATGACAGTTCGCGTTTTCTCGGTGCGGTGTTTCGCGTGCGTCTGTTCGATGTGCTGGCGACGCTGGGGCTGATCGGGCTGTTGATTATGCAAGCCGTGGTCGGGCTGGGTGTCTATTTCTGGCTCGCTGCCGCTGCACTCCTGGCAGGTCTCGCACTGCGCGAGCGTGGTTATTCCTTCAAGAAAAAACTCGTGGTGACGCAGCGCCTGAAGCGCATTCGCTGGCTGAGCCGCGGTTTCTTCCTTCTCAGCCTCGTCCTGCTCTGGATCCACCCATACTCCGTCTTCATAATCCTGCAGGCGGTTCCGCTTTGGATCATGCTGGCCAATCGGCTGTTGCGGCCGTTTCAGGAGAAGGTCAATCAGGGCTTCATCGACCAGGCTGTCGACAAGCTGAAACGGTTCGAGCCTGTTACCATCGGCATCACCGGCTCATTCGGGAAGACCACGACGAAGCACATATTCGCGGAAGTCCTCGAATCGGCCGGACCGGTCTTTTATAGCCCTGGCAGCATCAACACCGTCCTTGGACTGACCCGGAACATTCGGGAAAAACTGCAGCGCGGGCACAAATATTTCATCGCTGAGATGGGGGCCTATGGTATTGGCTCAATCAAGCGGCTCTGCGATTTCGCGGATCCGGGATATGGTATCGTCACCGCGATCGGGAACGCACATACGGAGCGTTTCGGTGACATTGCGACCATCGCCAAGGCCAAGTCAGAACTTATTGAGCATGTCTGTGCGCGCGGCGGAATGGCCGTCTATCCGCACGAGATTCTTGAGCACAAACCCTTTGCGGACCTGCAGTCACAATATCCGGATCTGATCCGCACGGTGGGCGAGACCGAGGCTGCGGATTTCCAGATCATTCATGCCGAGCTCGAAGACAGCAACTGGTCGATCGCATTGCAGAACAATCGCACGCCGAATGAGCCACCGATCACCTATACACTGCCGCTGCTCGGCGATCATAATATCCTGAACTCGGCCCTCGCTGTCGCGATGACTTACCTCATCAGCCCGGTCACAGCGACCCGAATCCCGGCCTTCTCCAAGGATGTCGAGCAGGTGCAGCACCGCCTGCAAAAAGTTGAAGCGCCCGGTCAGCCATTGGTGCTGGACGATGCCTACAACTCGAATGAGGTGGGCTTCAAGAATGCGGTGACGGTGTTGAACAAGCTGGCGAAACAGCGCGGCGGCAAGGCCATCCTGGTGACGCCGGGCGTGGCTGAAATGGGCTTGGAGCATGACCGCGTGCATGGCCGGCTCGGAGAACATGCATCGACGCTGTGCGACACGATTATCGCCGTAAATCCAGATCGGATCGATGCGTTTACGGCGGCGCTGGACACCTCAAAGGTCGCTTACCACGCCCGGAACTCGTTCGCCGAGGCCCGAAAGCTCGTTAGCGAAATCAGTAACGAAAACGATGTCGTTCTCTACGAAAATGATTTGCCGGATCTTCTGGAAGAAACGCGATTGCTCTAGATCGTGTGCTCAAGCTGCTGAGTATCGAAGCTGAATCCGATTGAGTGCATCGTGCAGATCATCAATTGGCGAGCTCTTCGGGCGCCTGGTTTCAGGCAGACTCTGTTCGGAATGGTAACGACCGAGCGCCATTTCTCTGGCGCGGCTGACGCGGCTTTTGACCGTCCCTTCTGAACACTGGAGGACCTTCGCCGCTTCTTCGTAGGTGAACCCTGCAGCAACGACAAGCAAGAACGCTTCTCGCTGGACCCGCTTCAGCGAATCGACCGCCTGCAGCATGCGCGTCAGGCTAGAGCGTTGCTCGAGATTGCAATCAGCCACGAGCTGAGCTTCGATTTCTTCCTGATCGCGCGTCTCACTCCGTGTGTCGGCGCGGCGCTGTTGGTAGAAATCGTTTCGCAAAATCCGAAACAGCCAGGCCCGGAGAGGTCCCTTCTGTGGATCGAAGTCGTCCTGATGTTGCCAGGCCTTCAAACAGGCGTTCTGAACCAGGTCATCCGACCGCGTCACATCACGGCAGAGCATCCGAGCGTAGGCTCGTAATTCTGGTAACAGCGCCTCTAATTTCTCAGAGAACATCGCGAAATCCCCATAATTCAACCTACACTAGTTTTTTAATACCTAAGAATTCGTTTCCAAACCTGAAGACTTGGAAATAGACGCGACGGCCAATCCCCTGCGCCTCAACGAGCAAGCATGTAGGAGGTGTTGGCGACGCGAAAGCTTCAGAACACTTCAAACTATAGTCGTGTCACCCAAACTCGGTACAAGGTTTACGAATGAACAATTGGGTTTACCCTTAATTAACCAACTCTTTGGACATCTTTAACGGCTAGAGGGGCTGTTCGATGTTCACAGACGAACTTGAATCCATATTGCCGGAAATTCGCGCCTATGCGCGTATGCTGTGTTCCAACCGGGATACAGCGGACGACATCGTTCAGAATGCGTGTCTGAAAGCGTGGAAAGCCAGGACATCCTTTGATCCCAAACGCGGTGCCTTCCGCGCCTGGATGTTCACAATTACACGCAATGAATTCCTGCAATTGGTTCGAAAACAACGCCCGGTCGACTATTATGATCCCGCAGAATTCGAATACAGATTGGTTGAGGAGTGTCAGCTGGATAATCGCTCGGCTTGCTCTGACGCCATCCAAGCCTTGTTCAAGCTGAACGATGAACAGCGGGACGTCTTCATCCTTGTACTGGCGGCTGGGTATTCCTACGAAGAGGCTGCTTTGATCTGCAAATGCTCGGTCGGCACCATTAAAAGTCGGATCAATCGGGCTCGTAGCAAGCTTGCCGAGATTCTGGCAAAGCAACCGGCACCCACGCCTCAAGCGACTGGCAAGAGCATCGCGTTTCACAGCCTGGACGACATTTTCGGCCGCGTAGAAGAGCTGGTCAAAACCGCCGCTTGAGCAGGCGAATTTCGACCAGGCGAAACTTTTTTCGAGAAAAATGGAACGCTTTTGAGCTCCCGTGCGTAGGGTCAATGGAAACGCCCGTTTCCAAATCTCCATTATTCCCTAGCCCGCATCGCAAGATGCGGGCTTTTTTCTACAGAAATTTGTGAATCCGCGCCTTCTGTAATGGAATCAGGGGACATAGCGCCTCAATTCGCGCGATCAGTGTAAACAAATATACAACCGGTAATAGAATGGTAGGGGATTTCCCGTAGGCTGATCGAACTAGGGAGAGCCATAAAAAAATGATTTCATATCCTCCGCCAAAGTTCGAAGCCCAAAAATCCGAGATTCTACAAAGATACCAAATTCTCTGCGAAGACCAATCAGGGAGCGCGCTATGCCTGGCCGACTCTATCGCGATGGCGCTGCGCGTGCCTTACGTCATCGCGGCACTGAATCGTCGCTATCGTAGCTGGTATCATTGTGACCATGGGTTTTCGGGGCATCCGTCCGCAGACTTGCAGTCCTATTTTGCCCGCATGCATCTATCGCAAAGCCGGTTTGACGTTTCTGACATCGCCGAGGAATCCTTCTTCCAGAGTCATACCTCTGGCCTCGACCTTCCGGATATGAAGGCGCTCGCCGGCGTTCCGCTTACCGACCCAAACGGGAAGCGTTTCGGGACGCTTTGCATTGCAGATACAACCGTACGGCAATTCACGGACGCGGAACTGGCACTGCTCAGCAGTTTCGGGCAGCTCGTCAGCAATGATATTTGTATGCGCAGCGCGGCGCGTTATGCCGTGCGCGATCTGGTCGAGCTCGAACATGAAAAGTGCGATCTTTTTGAGCTGGCAACCATAGATCCGCTGACGAAAGCGCTCAATCGCCGCGCTTTCATGCGCTTTGGCGAACGCGAACTCAACCGCTTCAAACGTGAGAACGCAAAACTATCGGCCCTCATGCTCGACATTGACCACTTCAAGCAGGTCAATGACGTTCACGGCCATGCTGTCGGTGACCGTGTGTTGACGAAAATGGTCTCTGTCGTCGCTAGCGTCGTTCGCGAAGAAGACCTGGTAGGCCGCCTCGGCGGCGAAGAGTTTGCAATCATCCTAGTTGATTCAGATGCGGATGCCGCTGCGCGTGTCGGCGATCGGATCCGTCAGGCCATCAAGCAGGTGAAGTTCCCTGGTGACGGAGGACCGTTCAATGTGACGGTCAGCATGGGTGTTGCCGAACCACTCTATGCTGAACCCAGCATCAACGACGTTCTGGAGCGCGCCGACGCGGCGCTCTACCAGGCCAAGCGCTCTGGTCGTGACCGTGTGATCGTCGCCGCTGAGAACGTGCACGCGATGCCATCTGATGCACCAGTAAGCGAAGCCCAAAGACGCGCAAGCTAAGCTGCGATCTAGCAAACGCTTACGGCCACAAATGGTTCGTAACGTCCAATAGAAGAAGGCCGCCAATCCAATTCGGATGGCGGCCTTTTCAGGTCTGAAACTGCTGATCCTACATCGTGTAGAGATCCATGGTGCTGGCAATCCGGCGCACGGCGACCATGTATGCGGCGGTCCGAAGATCCGGGCAATCAGGATGCGCGGCGCGCACTTCGCGCATGGCGACATAGGCGGCGCGCATTGTGTCGTCGAGACCGGAGCGAACGAGGTCAACTTCACCTGCACCGGATTCGAGCTTCTCTTTTAGCGCGTCATCCAGACCATTCGGCAGGAGCGTTTCGAGCTGCTGCAAAAACGCTCTGCTGCGGCCCTCTTCCTGACGTCGCTGCATCCGACCAAATCGCATGTGAGAAATATTTTTTGCCCACTCGAAATATGAGACCGTGACACCACCTGCATTGGCGTAAAGATCAGGAATGATCGTCACGCCGCGTTCGAGCAGCATGTCATTGGCTTCCGCGGTGACCGGACCGTTCGCCGCCTCAATGATCAGACGGGCTTTGATTCGACCCGCATTCTCGTGCGTGATGACGCTTTCACAGGCCGCCGGGATGAGAATATCGCACTCATGTTCCAACCCCTTGGCGCCGTCCGGGCTATAGGCTGCCCCAGAGAAAGCCGCCAGAGAGTGACGCCCGTGGATATGTGTTTTCAGTGCCTCGATGTCGATACCATCAGGATTGAACAGTGCGCCATCGCGCTCGACGACCGCGACGATTTTGGCACCATCTTCTTCACTGAGGAATTTTGCGGCGTGATAGCCGACATTTCCAAGCCCCTGAACGACAACGCGTTTGCCTTCCAGGGTTCCGGCTAGACCGGCATCCGACACATCATCCGCGTGCCGGAAAAATTCCTGCAGCGCATACTGAACGCCGCGGCCTGTGGCCTCGGTCCGGCCAGCAATTCCACCGGCATTCAGCGGCTTACCCGTCACGCAGGCGCGAGCATTGATGTCGGTTGGATTCATCCGGCGATACTCGTCGGCAATCCAGGCCATTTCGCGGGCTCCTGTTCCCATGTCGGGAGCCGGCACGTTTTGCGATGGATTGATCAGGTCACGCTTGATTAGCTCATAAGCGAACCGACGGGTAATCTTCTCCATCTCGTGAGGTTCCCAATCCGTCGGGTCGACTATCAGACCACCTTTCGAGCCGCCAAATGGCGCTTCGACTAGGGCACATTTATAGCTCATCAACGCCGCCAGCGCCTCGACCTCTTCCTTATGGACTTCGATCGAATATCGGATACCGCCTTTTGCGGGTTCCATGTGCTCGGAATGAACCGAGCGATAGCCTTTGAAACTGTGCAGTTCACCGCGCAGCCGAACCGAAAACTGGACCTCATAAGTCGAGTTGCAGTTGCGAATGGCGAGGGCAACATCGTCTGGCAATCCGAGCAATTCGATTGCTCGATCATACATCAGATTGACGCTTTCCAGGAAGCCCGACGTTATTGGTTTCTTGACTTGAATGTTCATGTTTTCCTCACCTGTTTTGATATGGGAGAATCATACAACATACTGTTTTATTTGATTATAATTTGCATTCCGGGTTTTCGGAAGCCCGTAAACCTACTCTCAAGCATGGTTACCCGGGTCTCGCAGATTTGCAGAACCCGGGTAACTCTTTCTTTACTCTGAGATCCGCAAGTCGGAGATCGAAGTCGCGATTTTGCGATAGGCTTCGGTCAACTCGGCCGCGGTTTCCGGCTCGAAGAAATAGTCGGTTCCGCTCGCGCAATATTCCAGGACCCGCTTACCGGCAGTCGGCGCGTTTAGAGCCACCGAATAGACTTTGATATTCTTGGTTTTCATCCCATCGCAAAGGGCGCGAGCCTGCGCATCAGACGATCCTTGCGCGGGGAAGACCTCCGAGTTGAATGAGCCATCTGTCATCAGTATGACGACCTTTTCCGAGTCCGGTTCCGTGAAAGATAGCGGTGCGCTGTCACCCGTGAAAATGCCGTCCCAATTGTCAGAGATGAGGTACCAGCTCCAGGCCACGCCCAGATGTCCGGCCGTTCCACCGCCCGCGGTCAGGGCGTTTACATAGCTGTTCAACTCATTGCGATCATTGGTCAGGCCCAGTGGCTCGCGTCCTCGACACTCCGTGCCGCGATACCAGCTATGGCCTGCGCGATTGGGGTGCCCCGTAACCCAGACGCCGCCATCACGATGCGAAGGGTCTTCTTCAAACCAGGCGGTCATGTGGGCAAGATATGCATTTGCGCCGGGCGTGCTATCGGTGAACCTTTCCGTACCGTCGCGTTCCCAGACACAGGTCGATGTCAGCGTGATTTCCTTGGTTTCCGGACCAGCATCACGGCCGCGAACCACTTCAAAATCAATTCGCTCGTCAAACAGCTTGCGTCCCCGGCCGCGCTGCTGGTCGTAAAGACGAACGCGCAAACGATAATCACCCTCCCGCCAATTTCTTCCATTATAGCGCCCGCGCCGGTCACCATAAAGCGCGTACGGTATGACATTCTCGGTTTGTCGGCGTCGTTCTGTACCGCTCAGGTCAAACCGAACACTTTGAACGCGGCCGCTTAACGGGCTGGATCCTGGAATGGAAACGTCTATCGTCATGCGATCGCTGGTCTGGTTGCCAGACCAGTCCTCGATCGCTGCGATGGCATCGTCTCCGAGTTCAGTGATCGTGCGAGTCCGGTCGGCATTCATCAGGGTAATGGTGATTTCATCAAACGTGTCGCCCTCATCGGAAGTTGCGTCGCCTCCACCGCCATTGTCGATTTCATGCGTATACGTCCGTGTGGCAGGAACGCCGGTCACTTGCTCGAAATAGCTACCGGCATTGACCATCGTATTGTACGAGACCATAGCGAGCCGCGTGTCTTCAATCAGCTCAGCTGGCGCATCTGGCGGTAACAAAACATCGATAGCCTCTTTCGCAGCCGCTTTGAGGTTGGTGATCCGGCTGGAGCTGTTCATAGAACCGGAAATATCGAACATGAACGCGACGTCGAGCTTATCGATGCCATATTCAGCCGTCGACTGGACGCGGAAATCGAGTTTTTCCTTGCCGATCACGCGCGTCAAAGTCGTGTCTTGAGAGCATAGAATATCAGTCGAGATAATATCGTCTGCACTGGTTACCCGCGTGTTTGCAGCGGCGCACCGGAATCCGCCACGCATGGACAGAATTTGCGCATCAATGAACTGCTGCACCTTGGTCTCGATCTCGCTGTCTGAAGCCCCTGTTTGTTTCAACCGCGCTGCTGCCAGCACCGCAGAATCGACCACCAGTTGGACTTTCTGCTTTTTCTTGATCGTGTTCTGGAAATCCAAAGCAAATCCGGCCACCGCGAAAATCGGTATGATCGACAACGCAAAGATAATTGCGACCTGCCCGGACTCGTTTTTTGTTCTTCTCAACCAATTCATCTGGACTACCCATCAACCTCAGTGAAGTATCAGGGCAAACCATAGCGAATTATCATTAATTCCCGGTCTAGTTGTATGGCAATTTTTGTCGCATGCGTTAATAGATGGTCAACAAATATTATCGGTTCGTCTCATTAATTCGCTATAAATCGAAAACAGGACTTGAACCATCCGCTTCGCAAGCTACGCTCAATTCAGGGATTGTTCCCTCAAAACTGCGGTCTATTTCAGCGGGGGCTGAATACAATCCATGTCCAAGCAATTTATCAGCATGACGGACTTTGAATATGTGGCGGATCTACTGCGGGCGCTGCGCGTATTCGCCCCAGAATTCGAGCACTTGTCAAAAGACGTGACTGAAGAGCTAATTGAAAGCCTGGGCGTCTCAGAGGCCGCGCTGCGCCGAGCTGCCGCCGAAGTCTCACTGAAAACCGCCAACTAAACATCTTTCAGAGGTCAGCTTTGATCTAGGATTCTTGCTCCGAGACCCATTGTTCCAGTGCCTCTATATTTACAGTTATCAGGGCTCTCTGGCTGCGCTTGACCAGTCCGCGCTCCTCCAGCGTTTTCAAGCTTTTGGATACACTGATCCGAGTCACCGCCATGATTTCCGCAATCTCGGACTGGGTCAGCTCTACGTTCGACTCATTCTTCGCGATGCTCAGCAGCCGCTTGCCAAGTCGAAGAATAAGAGGCTCTTCTCGCTCTTCACGTAGAAAATCGAGCGCGGTCAGGAACCGATTTGAGAGATCGCGGAACAAGAACTCAGCGAAACTCACATCCTGGCCGATGAGCGTGTAAACAAACTCTCGTTCCAGCAGAACAACGCGTGTGCCATCTTCGAGGGCCGCAATCTGGAAAGGATTGGCCGCTTTTAGGTGCATGCCCGCGTGATGCAAGACTTTGCCGCGATCTCGGTAGATCGCCGTTGGCGTAAAATCTCCCTCACTCGGATAGAGCAAGGTGACTTTACCTGCCAAGACGATGAGCAAATGATTGTCGGTTTGTTGCGCCTCCAGGATGAGGTCGCCGTCGCTCGCTTCAAGAAATTCGCCATGAGCTTCGATAAGAGCCCAGGTGACGTCGGACAGTTGCGTAAGCTTGTCGCGCGGTTCTGCAGAAACGGTTCGAAGCACGCATTAACTCCACAGGTTTACGCGACGAATTTTTGCGTTTGCGCCGTGTAATCTGATTCTCGCATTGCCTCACACAGTTTAGACAATGTTTTATTAGTCCGGAGACTTTGCAAAATCTGATTGGTTGCCTCAACAGTGCTTGTCTGACCTTTGGAAGCTTCAGAATCTGAAACACCGGTCTCGAAGAAGCAGCGGATCTCGAGCCCAAACGCTCTTGCAGCACGGTGCACAACTCGGGACGGAATGCGGATCAACCCGGCCTCGTATTGCTTCAATTCAAGCTCGGGCAGACCCAAGCAGATAGCTGCATCTGTAATGGCAAGTCCCGCGATTGACCGCGCCCTGCGGAGGTTTTCACCTATTTTCTGGTCCAAATTCATGAGCACCTCCTCGCTCGCAAGCTAACCGCGAGTCATGAACGTAAACTATTTTACATTGAAAGTTAATGAGGCGTAAATTTCGCTGTCTACGATCGACCTGGACTGAGACTATTCAGAGCGTTCCGTAACGATGCGACAATCCTGATACACCTGCCCCGAATGAGTATATTCGAAGAATCCTGCAGCCTTTGGAGCGATTGTCACGCCGGAAACACCTCTGTCCGTCTCAGCATAGCAATGCATCGGATCGGTCGTGTAATTGTTCATGCTCACTTCGACGACAATCCGGTCGGCGTTGCAATCAAACGCCTGAACAACGAATACGCCGTTCTTCATGCTGCGAGATTCGCGCGTAAATCCGTAGGCCGCGTCGAGGGCAGCACGGCAGTCCTGAGCTTGAATACGATCGGTAAACGGCGTGGCCACGATGCGTCCAAAACTGGCTTTGCGAATTACATCGTCACCGGTTGACGCAGCCGTGGCGCAGGCGCCCAGCATAACGCAGCTAAACCCAAGCGTACTCATCGCATTCTGGATTGATCGTCTGAGGCGCAACATTCCAATCTCCTCGAGGCTGGCTCGGCCACCGCCAAAGGACGGCGCGAGCGGTAACTCGAACCGTCCCCGTGGTGCATAGTGAGTGCGGACGTTTCTGGTTAGGATCGCGAGCGGTGCGGGCTCGCCGATCTTCAGAAGTTCGCCCCTCGGTCATCGGCTCATCCCCTTAACAAAATACTATCTGCAGTAGAATTCTCGAAACCCTCGACGAGGTGGAGTAAGCGCTGACTTGCCTGTCAGTTTTTGTTGCGCTTGGCTTGAGGAATCGTTTGACACTCTCGTTTTAGCGTCCGCGCGGCACCGCGCGCCAAGAATGTGCTCTTAAGGTCAAAAAGAATGTCACACCAAGCAGGTTTCGACTTCGCCGCTAAACTAAAGCAGGGTGAAACCCTGATTTGGACGGGTCAGGGGAGTGGACGCAATTTGAGCTTCAACATCCTGTTTCCGATGATTGGCGTCAGCCTTCTGGGTCTGTTTCTGGTGCTGGCCTATCCGCTGAGCGGATTTCAAATGAAAATGGGACTGGTTTCACTTTGGGCATTGGTGATTTCAGGGATTGTCCTCTGGTTCTTTCGCGCCCGCATGCTGGGCCCATCCAAGGAAGAATACGCGATTTCAAACCTGCGCATCTTCATCGTTTCGGGCCCGATCGGTCGGATCTGCCGAACCTACTTGCCTGCCCCGAAAAAACGCGCACGAGGGGTGGGATTGAAATTTTATGCCATCAAGCACGCACGAAAGCGAAGCACCGTCATATTCCTGCCGGCGCGTTCCAAATCCATGCCGCAAGGCTATCCACCTGCCTTCGTGGGCGTCGAGAATTCGCTCGAAGTGGCTGAGCTCGCAGCAGCAACCTTTAATCTCAAGCTCATAAATCGATAATTCGCAGAAGCTGTTCAATTCTCAAATTTCAACTTTATGTTGAGTAAATCATCGAATGCTGATTCGTGGATATAGAGGTATGCCATGCAGACTGCATTTGACCTGGTCATTATAGGCAGCGGCCCAGCCGGGCGCCGCGCCGCGATTCAAGCGGCAAAGCTGGACAAGAAAGTCCTGGTCGTCGAGAAATCGCGCCGCGTCGGCGGGGTTTCCGTTCATACAGGAACGATCCCCAGCAAGACACTTCGCGAAACCGTTTTAAACCTGTCAGGATGGCGTGAGCGCGGGTTTTACGGACGCACCTACAAAGTAAAGTCCGACATTTCCGCCGATGATTTGCGTCATCGCCTGTCGAAAACGCTCGACCATGAAGTGGATGTGCTGGAACATCAGTTCACACGCAACAGTGTTACGCTGATCAATGGCCACGCGCGCTTTCTGTCTCGCACGGAGATCGAAATCACCGAGGCAGACGGGCGCAAACAAAGAGTTTCTTTCGAGCGAGCGCTGATCAGCGTTGGCACCCGTCCTTATCGCCCTGATTACATCCCGTTCGATGGGAAGACTGTGCTCGACAGTGATGAAATCCTGCATGTCGACACCCTGCCCCGTTCGCTAACTGTCATTGGCGCGGGTGTGATCGGCATTGAATACGCAACCATTTTCAGCGCGCTTGATATTGCCGTCACCGTCATCGAACCCCGCACGAGCATACTCAGCTTCATCGATGATGAATTGATTGATGAGTTCACGTATGAGCTAAGAGATCGCGGTATGCGCATGCTGCTGGGATGCAAGGCCCAGGCGGTTCACACCCAGAACGGATGCTGTGTCGTAGATCTGAGCGATGGGCGCAAAGTCAAATCTGACATGGTGCTCTATGCGGCGGGCCGTATTGGCGCCTCATCAGATATTGGTCTGGAGAATGTTGGCCTCAGCGCTGATTCGCGCGGACGTCTGAAAGTTGATCCGGTTAGCTATGAAACTGAAGTTCCGAACATCTACGCGGCTGGCGACATTATCGGTTTTCCGAGCCTCGCCTCAACCTCGATGTCGCAAGGCCGGATCGCAGTCTGCCACGCGTTCAGCGTCCCCAATCCTGCACAACCCGAACACTTTCCGTATGGCATCTACGCCGTTCCGGAGATTTCAACGGTCGGTCTGTCCGAGCGGGAACTCAAAGAGCAAGGCATACCTTATGAATGCGGGATTGCACGGTTCAGGGAGACATCGCGGGGCCACATAATGGGGATTCAGCGCGGAATGTTGAAACTCTTGTTCCACATCGAGACGCGCAAACTGCTTGGTGTTCACATAGTCGGCGAAGGTGCCACCGAGCTGATCCATATCGGTCAGGCCGTGCTCGTGCTTGGCGGAGAGCTGTCCTATTTTATCGACAATGTTTTCAACTATCCCACTCTGGCTGAAGCCTACAAAATCGCCGCTCTCGACGCCTGGAACCGGCTGTCGCTGCATGACCCGCAGACACGTATCGCCGCTCCCGCTGATCTTGCCGTGGTGAACGGCTAGGACAGACCTTCGAACAGGACACTTCCATGAACCGAAACAGCCTGACACTCCTCGCTATTTTAGCGCTCTCAGTTTCAAATCTGTTTGTTGGAATCAGCACACAGAACAAGCCGCTGATCCTTGCCAGCGCCGCCATCTCGGCTGCCCTCGCAGTCTTCTACATTGTGCGCGAACTCATTGCGACACGGCGCGGCGACGATGCGCCCCCACAGGCGCCGGTCGGCGTAGTCGCAAGAGAAACACTAACAACGAAGATCCCGATTTGGGTATTTGTCATGATACTTTTCGTGATCTTGCCAGCCATTATGTGGGTCTTAATGACCGTCGAGCGGTGACCTAGCGGCAAGCTGGCGCGCATCGGCTTGTGTACTAAATATTACATATTGCACAGATGCGGGAATGGTGTCTTAATCACGTAAGTCGGCTTAGATCGACAGCTCCGTTATTGACGGCGAGGGGAACAATTAGCGCGGCATGAAAAAGCCAAAACTATCCGTCGACGACTTGGTGTACGTTGCTGATATGCTCCGTGCGGTCGCTTGGGTGAGAGAGGATCTCAGCCCTGCCTCACCAGAAGCCCTGCATGAGCTTGAAGAATGCTTGGGTGCGGCTGAATCAGCGCTTCGCCGCGTTGCCGCTGAGATGAACGTATCAGCGCCCGCCGGACAGAAATCAAACTGAGCGTCGCGCGCGCGGCGCATCGAAAACTTCTTGTCCCGGCAATCCAGCAAAAAACCAGCCCAAAGGCAGGTCGAGCACTTTCGAGATCCGAGCCAATTGCAAAGACGCGATACGCACCTCGCCGGATTCCATCGCTTCGATCTGGTCGGCTGAAGCTTCAACCTGTTGCGCGAGCGCGTCTACACTAAGGCCGGATTGAACGCGGCCTTCTGAAATTTTTCGACCTAGGTGTCGATCTATCTCTGATCCCGACACGACTTCCCCCGAACTTGTCGTCTTTTTGCGCGACACGCGCCAGACATACCGAAACGTCAGTCTGCGCAAGCATAATCTTCATTAATATCGCACCTAAGTCAGCCCGATCGGTATCACGATAAGGTGAGCGAACCCCCAAAATCTCTACTTTAGATTGAATTTACCATTGCCGCTTTACTCTTCCATTCGAAGGCGAGCTTATGTCAAAACCGCACGACAATTCGATGGATATCCAAATCGGGCAGCGCATCAAACGGGCGCGCCTGGAAGCAGCGGTCACGCAGCAGGAGTTGGGCGAGATTCTCGGGCGCTCCAGTCAGCAGATTCACAAGTATGAACAGGGCAGCAATCGAGTGTCCGCCGGGACGCTTTACACAATTGCACAGGTGCTGGATCGCTCACTCGACTGGTTTTTCAGCGGTGTCGAACATGGCGCGGTATCTGGCCTTTCGAACCGGTCGCATTAGCCGACAGGTACGCCATCGAATACCTGCAGGACAGACGCGTGCGTTTTGGGCTCGAACCGGGCCTGTGTCAGCACAGACGTAAGGTTTATCAACTGATCTCGGCGAATGAGGCCCGCAATATTGATGATCTTTTTCGGACTGTGGACGAGAAATTCGATCAATTCGCTGGGAAACTCGCGCGCGAGATCCCGGGCGGCGAAGACCGGGTCGAATCGTCCGATCGGGATCTTCAGCGCGAACGGTGCCTCACTCGCGCCTTGATGAAGATGGGCAATCGGAATTTCGGCGAACCGCGCGCGACCAATTAAGCTTGAAACGCTGTCCGCCAGCCCCGAAAGCAGACGGCTTTCGAAGCCAGGCGCACGCGCGTTGACAACGAGCAAGGACATTCAGGCGGCGACCACCCGCACATCGTCTCCACCCCGTTCCTGGGACGCATCCAGGATGCCGGGCACGTCCCACTTTCCTTCCGGTCGGATCACCTCATACGGGTCCGATGTGATCCGAATGGCTTCCGGGTGCGCGGCGATAGAGATCACCATTTCCTTGTACTCAAAGTCCGAGAAATAGAAGCTCGGACGGTCCTTGAGCAGTTCGCAGTTCAGCGTTTTCGACCAGAGCGGCCACAGGCGCGCCTGGATTTGGGCAAGCATCCGCCGGAACCCTTTGCGCGCGGCAACCTCGCAGGCGGCGGCAAGCAGGACCTTTACCACGCCGCTGCTACGATAGGGTTCGAGCACGCTGACGCGTTCAATCTTCCCAAAGCTCGCAAACCACCGCAGTCGCAGCGTCGCGATTGGCTGACCTTTGTAATGGGCGAGCAAATGCGTGGCGCACATATCATTGCCATCGAACTCTTCATCATACGGGCAATCCTGTTCGCCCATATAAGTCAGCGTCCGCACCGTCACGACCTTCTGATAGGAATCGAAACTGCGAACCAGTTCGATCTCGAACTTGTCGATGAGGTCTTTTGGGAGCGGTTTGGCAAGTCCGGTCTGCCCGATATCCGTAATTTCCAGCATCACGCAGCATCCCGTTCCGGACGCCGCACGGGCGGCTGCATCCACAATTTGTCAGCGCCGAAGCCTGCGGGATGAAATCCGATGCTCTCCATCGAACGGACCCCATCATCTGTCGCGCCGCGAGCGAAGGCAGGGACTTGTCCATATCCGTCCACCCGCATGGTCACGGTCGCCATCATGACGTTCTTGCGCGCCTCGTGCGTTGCGCCAGCATACGCACCGACATAAACGCCCGCGCAAGTTTGCCCCAGCGCGGCAAGGTGGGATTTCTCAGGCCCGCCGGGATTAAATTCACCGGATTGAATGGCTTTGAGCCCTTCGGGTGAGACTGGCACGATGATAAAGATCCCGTCGATTGGATCCCCGCAAATCCAGGAGGTTGAACCGGTAATGCTGTTGATCCACGCAATCGTTTCGGCCGAGGTCAATTCGCTCCCCAGCAATTCCTCGGCCAGGGCCATCATCTCCGCGTGCTCGGACGCTTTGGCCAGACGCCAGCCAAAGGCTCCCATACCTTTTATGATCGCATCCCGATCCAAAACGAACGGATAAGTTTCCAGTTCTTCCGAAATTGTAGTCATCACTGCGCTCCTTCTCTTCTTCTTGGATGACACAATTCGAAGCAGGCCGATGCAGACAGAATCGAATTACGGTAGTACAGAAATGTAATAGGGCGATGGATAGTGAGACGGCTGCGGCGGAATGTTTGAGAATTTGGACTGGGATAAGCTTAAAGTCTTCAGCGTGGTCGCTGAATTGGGAAGCATGAATGCGGCCGCGACGCGGTTGAAAGAAACGGCTCCCACAGTGTCCCGCAAGATCGACGAATTGGAGCGCACGCTCAATGCGCGGTTGTTGTACCGATCACCGCGCGGCGTCACGCTCACCGAAGCCGGCAAGAAAGCGCTTCGCTATGCGGAGATCATGTCGGACGCGGCCGACGGCTTGCGCAGCGATGTGCTGGATCACGACCTACCTGCTGAAGGCCCCGTCACGCTGTGCACCGGCGATGGATTGGCCGCGCACTGGATTGCCCCACACCTTCCAGAGTTTCATCTCCAGAACCCCAAAATCGAATTGCGGCTGGTCACCACGGATCAGCCGGACGCCGACCTGCTGAACGAAAAATCGGAGATCGCTATTCAGTTTAGCGAACCGCTTCGGCAGGAAATCGTTTCGAAGAAACTGGGCATTCTGCACTACTGCTTCTTTGCAGCACCAGAGTACCTGGAGACGTTCGGGCGGCCCGCCAGCTTGTTCGACCTGCACAATCATCGGTGCATCATCCATTCGGGATACGTGAATCAGATGGAACGATGGGCACCTAAAGCGAAGCAATTTCGCGACCTTATCGACTTCTCATTGGTCACCAATTCTGGATCGGTGATGATCGAGGTTTGCGCCAATGGTGGGGGCATCGCCCTGTTGCCGACTTACGTGCACAGCCTGGGCAAGAACATGGAACCGCTGATGCTCCCGGAGGTCGCGCCGATTCGGTTCTGGTTGACTTATACGGAACGTGTCCGGCGTCTGGCCCGCGCGCAAATCGTGATCGACTGGTTGCGTGGCCTGTTTAATCAGAGATTTTCTCCGTGGTTCCGACCCAACTTTATCCACCCGCTTTCGGCAGATCAGGACGATATTGCCGTTGATCAGGTCAATTCGCCCATTTCAGTGCATCAAAATGCGTAATACCGGCTGTTGAATAACGCATAAGGTGTATTGCAGAAATTATATAACTCGCCGCCTTGCTATAACGCGCCGGTATCGTGTCCAACTGCTCAATCAAAGGGGATATTGGTAGGGTTTACGCTTATGTCGGGTAAGAAGGATTTACCTGAACTACCGCCAGAATGGCGCGACAAGACACCCATAGGCGACGCGCTGAGAGCGCGTTACCGGGAAGTGTTGAACGAACCTGTTCCTGAAAAGCTCAAACAGCTGATCGAAGCGCTGAAAGAAAAAGAGCGCCAGGAAGCCGAGGATGCGGACAGCGAAGTCGGCAAACCACCCGAAGACGGTTCTGAGTGAGCCTCAACGACCCGTGAATTCGTCGAGCGAGGCAATAACCAAAAAGCCGACTGATTTTTTCTCACTTTTTTTGAGTGCGCCGGGAACAATCCCGACCTGCCCCGCATAATGGATGGTGTAGCGACTGCTACGGGACACTGCGGAACACTCGAAAGGAAAATTGAAATGGGGTCGGATCCACTGATTGATCGCGAAATGCCACAATGGACGAAGTCTATGCGGCGTCATGCTCATTTTTCTCAGTCTATTGAAACCGAAGAGCTGGCTGATGCCGAGCTTGATATTCAGGTGGATATTCTAAAAGCCATGACGGCCAAGGCCGCGCAAAGCCCGGCTGACATGCTGCTCAAACTCAAGCTTTGGGAGAGCTTTG
>JANSXJ010000017.1 GCA_024743015.1 Hyphomonas sp.
TAGTATCCGGCTGTTCTACATGCGAGTGCATGGTCGCGCTCACAAGCTTGTAAGTAGTTGTCTAGGTCATCTTGATCCACGCCGTTGAGGCTTCGACCTATTTCGGCCAACTCGAAGTAAATCTCAGCTAAGCTGTTATCCTCAGCGTTTGATTGCGCAGAAGCGACCAAAATCGAGCTGAACGCCATCGCTAAACCGGAGATGATTGACATACTGTTTTTGAGCTTTCTCATTCCGATACCGCCTTGTTTCACCGCTTTTGCCTGAACCAAATTATACCTGCGAACGAGAAAGTGTTCAAATCTTCGACTGCTCGTCGAACACTCATCTAAACATCCCAAGCTTCAGCAGGCTCGCGGAACAAACGATTTGAATCAGGCTTTCTCGGATGGCCACCATTTGATTGGCGGGCTTGTACGCGATGCCTATTGACCCCGCGCCGCACGGTTTTCTGATACGGGTCAGGAGCGGATATTAGGGTGTGTTAGGTTCTGACCGCTTTGCGAGCAAAGGAGACGTTAGCTGAAAGGCTTAAGTCGTCTGAAGTTGGAAGCATACACTGCCAAGTAGCGATGAAATGCCAGTCACAACTCAGCGCGCTATTTGAAGAGCAGCCACCCTGCGCTGCTAGTCTGCGACTAAAGAGGTTGGGGCGACGGCTGAAAGACCTACAACCTCCCAAGTCTCGCCCTGTTTTGACAAGGTGTAGACGACTCGCATGCTGGTCATGGCTTCGTTAGATGAGTTCATACGCGAGAAACCCGCCAACACCATTGCAGCGTCATCAGTCTCGGCAATCAATTCCATGGAGTCGATTCGAGACGACGCCCAACCGCCCTTTCGCAACATGTCGAAATCCACAAATGGCGTATCGTCTGTTTGCAGCACAGGAACGCCGTTGATGATGCGAACATGTGGCGTGGCGAAATGACTGATATGTCCCTCCGCATCTCCCGTGTTGAACACGCTAATCATGTTCGTCAGAAATTGTTCGGGTGTCTCTGCTTCCGCGAACGCGGATCCATAGAAAACCAAGCTGAGCGCTGCGAGCGGTCTTTTCAATTCGATTCCCCTATATTCAAATTCTGCGCTGCTGAGGGCCGCAGGCAGTAAGCATATCTGACGACACATGAGCACCAATACACGATATCGCAAGAGCGTTTGACGCTTTCAGTTTTTTCTAATGCGCCCCCGATTGTATTGTTAGCGTTATTTCTACGTGTTTTCGGCAAAGTCTCCAGCATTTGAAAATCACCAGTTTCGATGGTCGTAATTTCTTATTGGCGAGCATTAGGAGACGTTGGCTCAGCGGCTTAAGTCGCCCTAAATAGGACGCTCGCGGCGCTCTTTATTTAGCCAATACGCGGAACGAAGTATCCATAGCAAACACTTGGGGAATAAACGCTTGCACGATTTTTGCGACTGTGATCATCGGATGGACTGCAGCAGAGTGATCGGGGTCATCAGTTATGCGTAGATATATCGCAAGTGCTTTGGTTTATGGGCTCGTGCCGCTTTCGAGCGCTTTGGCGCAAGGGCAGGCAACTGTATCTAGTCAAACGGTCGATGCAGAAACGTTTTCCCCGCTCGTGCTGAGTTCGGTTCTGGTTCTTGATGCGGCCAGCGAGACGACCGTCGCAGCGGCCGCGTCCAATGCTGACGGAACGATCATTGTTAGTGGCCTTGAACCGGCCACATATACGTTCGTGTTCAGCGCAGCCGGTTATGATCCCGTCGAGCGACGCGTCATCATCAGCGAAATAAACGATGTCTACAATCTCGGTCAGATCAGCCTGGCAGCGGTAGATGATGCTGCGCGCCTGAACACGGTGACGGTTGTTGGACAGGCCAATCAGGCCGTGTCCATCCAGCCCGGCGTCAATTCCTATTCGATCGATAACAATGCTCTGGCACAAAGCGGCTCGACGCTGGATGCGATGAAATCGCTGCCGGGAGTGACCTTGGACCAGGAAGGCCGCGTGCTCCTGCGCGGTAGTGATCGTGTCATCATCTTGGTGGATGGCAAACAGTCGGGTCTGACCGGTATTGGCGATCAGTCCGGACTTGAAAGCATTCCGGCGGCGAACATTGCCCGTATCGAGATCATCAACAACCCGTCGGCAAAGTATGGCGCGGCCGGTGGGGCCGGCGTGATCAATTTGATCATGAAAGATGGCGCGCAGGATGGCTGGACCGGCGATATCGGCCTAAAGCTCGGGATCGGTGCATTGCAAAAGGCGCGCGACGATCTGCCGACTGATCTTGGATCCTATACCAACAATCCAAAAATCCTGCCTGCCTTCTCTTTGTCGCATGGCGGCGACAAGACCGATATTCTGCTGCAAGGCGAAGTCCTGTTCCAGGAGAAGCTGCCGAACAATGAATTCACAACCCGGTTCTATGATGATGGAAGAGTGATTGTCTCGCAGGTGCCGGAGAATCGCGAACAGACTCATTTGATCTTCAAGGGGGGATTGGATCACCGGTTTTCCGATCAGGATACTCTCAGTCTCGCCGGGGTGTTTGATTTCGAGACGCATAAGGACAAGGCCGAGGTTCCCTTCATCGATCAGGTGACCGGCTTGCGAAACCGGTTCTGGTTCTGGATCGAGCATGAGGATACCGGACACGCGTCGGTCTCTGCCGACTATACCCATGCCTTCGACCAGGCCGGGCACGAGATCAGCGCTCGCATCGAATATATTCGCGGTTGGGAAGACGAGGAGTATTTCCTCAACGAGGAATCTCCGGTCCGCCCGGGCGGGTTCGGGACGGACAGCTTTCACCTGGTCGCTGAAGAAAACACGGTGCCAATTTCCGTCGATTATGTCCGCCCGCTGAGCAATGGCCGCGTCGAGCTTGGCTCGAAAGTCCAGTTCCGCTGGATCCCCATCACCTATGATACAGTGCCGGGGGCGGGTTCGATTATCTATCCAGGGCTCGGCGACGAGTCAGAGTGGCGAGAGAATATTTACAGCGCTTACGGCACGCTGGTTCGCGAAACCGCCAGCACCGTGATCGAAGCCGGACTTCGGGCGGAACAGACAGATGTCGAGTACAATATTGACCCGGTGAATATCTACTACCCGACCAGCGACGCTTACGACTATTTCGAACTGTTTCCGAATGTCCGGCTGACCTGGAAACTCGGCGAAAGCACCGACATCTCAGCCTTCTATAATCGCCGCGTTGACCGGCCAGGCGAACCGGAACTGCGCTTGTTCCCGAAATATGATGATCCGGAGCTTCTGAAAGTCGGCAACCCGTATCTACGCCCGCAATTCACCGATGCTTATGAAGTCTCAGTGAAGCACGCCTGGGCCAATACGACCCTGTCCGGGGCGCTCTATTATCGCGAGATCGACGATGCGTTCCAACGCATTTATGCGATCGACCCGACCAATACGGTCTATGATATCGTCAACAAGATCTACCAGAATACGGGCAATGCCACCAATACCGGGATTGAGCTGATTGCGACGCATAAGCAGTCCGACTGGATGACACTGAATGGCAGCCTCAATGTCTATGAAATCGAGCAGGACGCAGCGACCGTGTCCCTGCTCTTCCCGGTGCCGCGGCAATTCCAGTTGCTGGCCAGCTCTGACACGACCTGGGACGCCAAATTCACCGGCGAGTTTTATTTGCCCGCAGACGTTAAATTCCAGCTCACCGGCGTCTATTATGCAGAGCGTTCCACCCCGCAGGGCACTGAGCTGGCGCGCTCATCGATAGATTTTGGTCTAACCAAATCGCTGCGCGGCGACACAATCGAGCTGAGTCTTACCGGAACCGACATTTTCAATGAATTTGGCCTCGAACAGGAGCTTGTCGGCAACGGCTTCACGGCGCTGTATCAGAACCATTATGAGACCCAGGTGTTTACCGCTGGGCTTAAGTATAAGTTTTGAATCCGGGTGTACAGCGCGAGTGCTGAGGATCTGGACACCAATGAGCGTCGTAAACTCGCCCCAAAAACGGACTCTCGCGATTTCTGAAAAGCGAGCAAAAGCAGACGTTAGCGGATATGGTTTTGGGACATTCGCGATAGTCACCAGTCTTAAGCATTCGTCACAAATGTTCCGGTTTTGATCTGATCGCAAAGCATGGTAATATTTTGAAAATCAAACCAGTGGGTGATTCGCTATGAACAGAACATACCGTGGATTGAATTTCGAGTGGCACTTATCGCCTCCCGAGTACCCGGTTGTATATCTCGCGGTCCGAAATGGGATCGTTGAGTATGTCGGGCAAGCCGAAAACGGCGATGTCAGAACTTCTGACAAAGATCATGAAGGATTGATGCGGGTGAGCGCGCGCGGGGGATACTTGTTGCTTTTCAGCGGTTGCATTCCCAGAGAGCAAGATCGTCGCGACGTAGAAACGCTCATCAGGCGTGATTTACAACCGCTCGCAAACAACGAGCCCACCCCTACTTGGGAAACTAGCGCGAAAGCTGCGGAGCGTCTTGGATGGATGGACGTTGCCAGCGAGTATCGAAAGCGGGCCATCGCACAATTGCTCGTTAATCAACCTCGACGGCTAACACCGTATGACCTGCCACAAAAAAGAAGCGCATTCTTTGGCATGCCGCAAACACCTCCTTCGCCGCCGATGAACGCGTTTGCTGCTGCGCTGGCGAACATCGGCAACCTCAAACAAAAATAATCGGTTCAACTCGGTCGGTCTTTATGCTGGCAGAAGGAGACCCAAGGTGGCCAGACGGTATTCGGCATCACAAATTAGAAGCAAACTGCGCCAAAGTCAGAATAAGCTGCGTCAGGCTTCGAACAAGCTAAAGCAAGATATTCGACGGATAGAAAGCGAAGCGCGCCGCCAAGACCAGAAGCGCCGGCAAGCGATTAACAACCTTAATTCTGCGATCCGCACGTACAACAGTCGCGCACGCGCCAATCGCCAACGACTCACTACGGCCAACACCCGTCTGAAGTCGCAAACTACGATTCGATACAAGATAGCGCGGCAATCCGCGGTGTCGCTTAAAACGACATATGATCAACTCGAACATATCGCGACTACGCGCGAGCTTGGCGATCAGTACAATGAACTCTTAGACTACTCCGAACGTGAAACGGCTAACAGCCTGGAAATCTATAACGCGCTGGAAGCCGACGACGACTTTTCACCCGATGCCGATCCAAAAGAGGCGAGTCTTATCCAGCACCTCCAACAATTCTCGAATGATTTTTCAGACCGTTGGCGTGGCGCAGTTTACGCCCTAAGCCCTCACAATCCAGATGCATCGCGGCACTTTTGCACCAGCGTTCGTGAGATTTTTATTAGCATGATCGATCTTTGCGCCCCAAACTCGAAGGTATTGGCCGCGGACCCGGACTGCCCTATCCATCAGGGCTCAACTCCGACACGCCGGGCCAAATTCGATTATATGCTGTCTATGCACGGACTGAACGAACCGACGCTCGGGGATTTTGTCGAGCGCGACATTGACGATATTTTGCAGCTCTTAGGCGAGCTCAATAGCGCCACCCATGGCGCGGCAGGTAAATTCTCGCTGGGTCAATTGTCGAAACTACGCAAACGTGTTCGCGACGGTCTTGAGTTTCTGTCTGTGATCGGAAAACCTGCTTTTAGTCGAGTCTAGTGCTCGCGCTACTTATCAGCTTTAGGCGTTCCTCGCGCCAGTGGCTCTTCGAAGACTATGTCATTTTCCGGCAGACCGATGAGTGTATCCAAGTCGGTTTGACTCGTTAGCCATTGGAATCCCCGAGGGCTTAGTCCCAACAATCCTCCATCTGACACGTTCTCTGCATGATCATCCCATAGTTGATTCTGCTCGATTTCCTCCAACAGCGCGTCATACTGCTCATCATTCAATTCCGTTTCTGCCGGGGCAAAACCGGATGACGAGAAGTCGACGTCGTGCTCTTGAAATCCACCCTCCTTAGTGAACATAGCCAGAACACGACCGGATAGAAATTTATTAATAGCTTCCTGGCGCAGAAATGCCTCGGTCGTCTGCGGACCCGGCGAAGAACTTTTTATCGAAAATCCGCCATCTTTCGGGTCAATACCTACCGTCCAGGACATGGGTGGATTGGCGCTAAAACGACCAGTGATTGGTTGACTAGGGTCGAAGGAGCGCATCGCGTCCATGCACAACTGACGCAGTGTCTGATAGAATCCAACACCAATACCGATTGCTTCAGACACCTCGTCAAAATTCAGGCGAAAAACTTGACCACCATTTCGGCGGCGCAATCTGAGGCCATCGCCCCAAAGTATGTAGTCGGCATGAGCAATACCATTGCGGATATCGTCCCGGAAGACAGTCTCTAAAACTTCGGATAGAGCCGACATGCCGATACGGCGAGCATGTTCGGCGAGATCACGAAACGTTTTATTTGCATTGGGACCAATGACGCGGTCCGGCGCTTTTCGCACGCGCACAAGGTCCTGAAATGGCCACAAGTTGTAGGGCTCGCGTTCAATGATCCGCATCATGTTTTTCAGTGTTTCATAGACCCCGCCCGCCTCAGCAAGTTGACTATAAAGCAAAAGCACGATGCGTAACTCGGGAAGCGATTTCGGTGTGTCAGAGTCAAGGCGCGCCACTAGTTCTTGGTAGACTTGTTCAGCGGTGATCGTCGTGGACCACCCTGCATCCTGTGCGCCCCTGAACTCGCCGCTCAAGGAACCCGCAAAATCAAGCTCGTTCATGCAGCGCGCATACGTAAACAGAAGCCCCATTTGACGCGAGATCGCATTCATGCGGTCAGTAGTTGTTGGAGGGACCAGTTCGTCAGTCATCTAAGTCTCCAGTTCGGATTCAAAACACCGTAACAGCCACCGACCACGTCAAAGAAGATGCAAGCCGGTGGAGCTCTAGTTGCTTAGAATTAGTCAATACGTTCCAAGCGCCGTGTAGTTAGGCGCGGATCTTCTCCGCGAGATTACCCAAACACATTCGAATTTGCTCCCCGTCATCCGCTTCATACGCCGCCGCTAGTGCCTTCCACAGCAGCTGGTGCTGATTCAGCTTACTGCTGCGTAACAAACGTCTAATCATTATAGGAAGATCAGGGTCCTTCGTTCGCCAAACATTCCAGCCTGTTCCGGCAACTAGCGTCTTGAGATTGGAGACTTCCGTTTGCAGGCGTTGGTCCTCGTCATCGTTTTTGCTCACGGGCAACATGGATCCAAGAGCCGCTTGTTCCATGAACAAGATGGTGCCGTCGTACGCCGAGCTCAGATCTTCAACTACATCATCATCTTCACGCACTATCAGGTGTGCCCGATTCTCCTTGAACGAAAGTAGTACTGAGCTGATCGTGTTTCGGAGAGACTGATACTCAGCATGAGCGTCGTGCCGGTTCGCGTTGATTAGACGATCAGCAGCTTCGGTCGCAATGTTTAAGTCTTTAAGCGCCTCCCGCCGACGTTGACTCTGAGTTCCGTAGAAAAAGAGCAGAGCGATCCAAGTGACCGCAAAGGCAGTAGCAAAATCTGAATTCAGAACTCTCCATGCAGCATCCTGTGCGGCGCCGAGCCCGAATGTGTAAATTTTCAAATCAGGCGGAGTAGTCGCAAGCAGAACTAGCAAAAGGACGGCAATCGAACCGTACCAGTATCGTTTGAACAACGCAGAGTTTGAATACCGATCGTCTTCTTCTGCCGTGCTCTTATCTAACAGGGCGATATGTTGCTGGAGTTGTTCTTCTGCGCCGGAATGCTCTTGTCGGATAGAATCCTGGAGCAGCTCAACCTTTTTTACGCCTCTCTCAAGCTCGACGGATTTGTTTGCGTTCTGAAAACCCACAACGAGGGCATTCAACGCGATCATAATGAACCCTATGAACCACAGCCACTTTTCAAGGAAGAGCGTAGTTTGCACAATCAGCCAGTGTTTTGCGTCGCCATCGTTTCCCTCAACTGTATCATCTCCGTCTGAAGTTCTGACGAGCAACGAGGCAGATCTTTGCGCACTTTGAGCTATAGATAAATCGCTCTCGTTTGGACGTACTACAATCGGCGTGATCGATATGTCTGCGTCGTCACTTATTTGAGAAATCACATCCGTCAGCTCTGGACCGCACTTCGGCGACTGCGCCCAATCACTCGCGATGTAGATGTCTGCTGGGCCTAACCCTGCATGGTTGATTGCTGACAGCAACGCAGCCCCCAACGGAGTTTGATCGTTCTCGAAACTTCGATTTGAGGGAGGCTCGGGCCACGTATGTATTGGCTTTGGGGTCGAGATGGGGATTTCTGTTGGGCAAGCAGCTCCAGCTCTCGCTTTGAACTCCGTGCGAGAAAAGAGCGTATTCGGATCGCCCTTGAGTATTCTTTCAAATTCGACGGCGAGCAATTCTTCAGCATCGATTAGTCGGGTCTCCATTGAACCGCTAATATCTACCAAGAAATACACTGTCCTTTCGTTTTGAGCGCTTTGTGCATGCAAGGCAGTGGGACTGACGATCGAAAGCCCTATGAAAACAATAAAGATCAGACCTCTCATCATGCGGGCTCGTTAAAACGATTCTATGTTCTTTTTGTGTTCCTTCGTGACTGATGTCCGCTTCTAGAATTTGATTGCATTCCCGTTTCGTTATGTCTGCTTTTAGGAACAAGCAGCCATGCGCGTGGACGATGGCTTCTGGGATAACCGGATCCATTGTCGCGTCCAAACTGCATAGGGTTGTGGGCCTCCCTGCATCGCCGGAATTGCACGCGAACCACAACCCGCTAAGCAAACTTAGCCACCACTCGCAGTTTCGTCGTTTCTGTTGCGAAACTCCCGTTTGCATTTCAAGTAGGATATTTTGCGAAGATTTGCCCCTTTGATCCGGGACCCTGGAGGCATTGTTCCGCACTGGGCGCGAACAGCGGCGAGATCAGTTGCACTCATAGGCTTAAACGTCTCTTGGATGGAGGCGCATCCCTGCAAGGCTAATGATAAGAGGCTGAAGGTTAGAAACCGCGTACGTTTATCCATGAACATGCTCTGCTTCCAAGAGTGAATGATGGCTTTCCGGTTTTGGCGAGAACCACTTGTGGAGGGCGGGTAACACCAGCAAAGTCAGGATCGTCGATGATACCAATCCGCCCATGACAACTGTGGCGAGCGGGCGTTGAACTTCCGCACCTACTCCGGTGGCAAACAGAAGCGGAGCCAAACCTAACGCAGTGGTCAGCGCCGTCATGAGAACGGGTCTTGCCCGAAGTCCTGCGGCTTCAACCGCCAGTTCGTCGCGCTTTCGCCCCTCTCTGGCGAAATCATCCATGAAGCTCACCAAGACCATGCCGTTTCCGAGGGCGATCCCGAATAGTGCTATAAACCCGACTGTTGCGGGGACCGAGACGGGCAAACCGGTCAACCACAACGCCATCGCGCCACCGGTTAGCGCGAGTGGAATGTTGAGCAATATTAGTATCGCCGATTTTAGCCGTCCGAAGGCCAGCAATAGAATGAGTAGAACAATTCCGAGCGTGATCGGAATCACGACGGCGAAGCGAGCATTGGCCTGTTGTTGCAATTCGAATTGACCGCCCCATGCGACACGGTAGCCCGGCGGGAGTTGGAGCGAAGCTTCTGTCGCGGCTTGGGCGTCGGCGACGAACGATCCGATATCTCGTCCGCGCACATTCAATTGCACGGTAATGAACCGCTCGCCATTCTCGCGAGTGATTTGGCGCGGCCCGATCACTTCGCGAATGTTAGCGACACTGGAGAGCGGCACCTGTGCGCCGCTATCACTTTCCAGGATCAGACGGCCAATCGTTTCAGAACTGTCACGGCGGGATTCTTCAAATCGTACGACAACCGGAAATTGGCGCACCCCTTCGAACAATGCGCCCGCTTCGGCGCCGCCGACCGCCGCGCGAAGCGTATCAAGCGCCTCTTCCACGGTTAGGCCATAACGCCCGAGAGCAGTTCGATCGACGGACACAACCAGTTGCGGTGCCCCCGTAATTTGATCTGCTTGGACATCGCTGGCGCCGTCCACTCCTTGCAAGAGGGATTGCAAGCTCTGAGATCCCTCGAGAAGCACATTTGCATCTGGTCCAAAAATCTTGACCGCAAGTTGCGCCTTGGTGCCGGTCAGAAGTTCGTCGACAGACATAGCGATTGGTTGACCGATGTTTACGCGTACACCTGGAAAGCTCTCTAAGTCTTCCGATATCTCCGCTCGCAAATCGTCGGGCGATAAACCATCACGCCATTCTTCGCGAGGCTTCAGGGCGACGAAAGCTTCAATGCTGTTGACGGGATCGGCATGAGCACCGACTTCGCCGCGGCCAATCCGGCTGACAATCGAGTCGACTTCCGGAAAACGATCCATGAGTCTGCGCTCAATCCGCGTCGACGTCTCTTGACCTTCTGTCAACGAAATCGACGGCGCCATAGAGACCCGAAGAAGAATATCTCCTTCTTCGAGGGCTGGTGTGAACTCAGACCCCAGTCTGGATCCAGCGAGACCGCCAACGAGCAGCAGGCCAATTGCGAGCGCCACGGCGGCGAGCCGAACGCGTACAAAGAACGCTGCGATGGGCTTGACCATCTCCGCGATCCGGCCATCGCCTGAAGTCGATTTCTTCGGGGGCTTGATAAGCCCAAACGCCATAGCTGGAGCGATTAGGCCAGCATAGATCAATGAGCCGGTCATCGCGAGCGCTGCTGAAGCGGCCAGGGGACGGAACGTTTTTCCTTCAACGCCTTGAAGCGAAAATAGCGGTAAGAAGACGATAATCACCACCGCAACCGCGGCGATTAAAGGTGCAATCACCTCTGCAGTGGCCCGCGCTACGACATCTCGATCGCTTTCGCCATTTCGGCGTTCGCGGAAACCGCGATCTGCATTTTCGGCGATGACGATCGCGCCATCCACCATCATACCGATGGCGATCGCAACCCCGCCAAGGGACATCAGATTTGCGCTGATCCCGAGCGCGCTCATTGCAATAAAAGCGAAGCCTACAGAGAATGGGATCGACATAACGACGACAAGGCTAGGGCGCCATCCTCCGAGAAAAATGAAGACGATCACGGCGACTAAAAGCGCACCTTGCCAAAGCGCAGTAGTGACTGTCGAAGCAGCCCTCTGCACTAATGTACCCTGATCATAATACGGGACAGCCCGCACGCCGTCCGGGAGAGATGCGTTAATCTCATCGAACCGAGCATGGGCACGCTCGATCACATCGGACGTGTTGGTGCCATAAAGTTTCAGCACCAATCCGGCGACCGTTTCGCCTTCGCCATTGGCAGTCGCAAGGCCTTGTCGCGCTCCGCCGCCGATCTCGACTGAGCCAAGGTCGCTCACCCGAACTGTGCGTCCGTCGACGGTTTTAACAGGAGTTTCAGATAGGTCTGCAATCGAACGAGCAAGACCGACGCCGCGCACAGTGTATTGCTCGGCACCGACTTCGATGAACTGCGCGCCTGTTGTCTGGTTGGCGCTTTCTAGTGCTCCAATGACATCTGAAACCTGAAGGTCATATGCGATCAACAGATCGGGATTGAGGCGAACCTGATATTGTTTCTCAAATCCGCCAAGGGCGAGTACTTCAGTGACTCCTTCAACCGATTGCAGCGGATATTTGATCATCCAATCGGCGATCTCGCGAAGTTCGGTCAAATTGTATTGGCCGGTTTCGTCGACCAGGCGAAAATACATGATGATTCCGAGACCCGTCGAGATTGGCCCCATTTTTGGTGTACCGAAGCCTTCTGGAATGCCCTCCGTCGCCTCAGGCAATCTTTCGCCGACCACTTGTCGCGCAAAATAGACATCCGTCCCATCTTCGAAATAAACATTGACGATGGAAAGACCAAAGTTTGAGACGGAACGGATCTCTTCCACATCTGGCAGTCCAGACATCGCAGTTTCCACCGGGAAGGTCACATAGCGTTCAACTTCTTCAGGAGAGAGGCCTTCGGTTTCTGTGAAGACCTGTACCAATGAAGGTGACGGATCAGGAAAAGCATCAACGGGAAGCGCGCGGAACGCGAACAGACCGCCAATCGTCAGAGCGAAAGCCGCGATAGCGGCGAGGAGTCGTCCGCCAGCGAGGCGGTGCATGAGATTTTGCATTATTTGTTGCCTCTTAGTGTTCGTGGCCGTCGCCGAACGCGTCTTTTTCTAGTTGAGCTTTAAGTGTGAATGCGCCTTCTGAGACGTATTGTTCGCCCTCTTGCAGCCCAGACAGAATGCTCGTCTGACCAGAGAATTCCGAGCCTTGCTCGATCGCGCGAGGCTGATATCCGTCATCGGTCGGAACGAAAACGCTGGTGCGTCCTTCAACTTCAACAATTGCCGATGACAGCACTTGTAAGGCTGGCTCACCGGTCCCTGCGGCGATTTCGGCGGTCACAAATTGCCCAGGTCGCAACCTGCGCGTATCATTCCTCACAATCATGCGCGCAGTTGCGGTTCGCGAAGTCTCATCAATGGCGGGCAGCACAACAGCGATCTCTCCATCAGCCAATTGCAGCCCTGTATCTGATCTTAGGATAACAGCGGCGCCCTGATGGACGCTTCCGGCGTCTTGATTGTAGACCGAAATGTCCGCCCAGAGCACACTGTCGTCAACAATGGTGAACAAGGGCGGAGCGCTCGGATCATCGGCTGAAACCGTCGCGCCGAGTGTCGCAGTACGACGCGCGACAATACCACCAATCGGAGCGGTGAGCGTCACGTTGGCGAGGGTGCCGTCCGTAGCGTTGGCGAGCCGTCCGAGTTCGCTGTGCCGCACGCCAACCGCGTGGAGCTTATTCTCGATACCTTCTCGGTTCGCTCGGGCTGCGATTAGAGCGGCGCGGGCGGTTTGCAGGTCGGCCTCAGAGGTTATTCGGTCTGCAAAAAGCGTTTCTTCGCGGGTAAGCGCTTGCTGCGCGAGATCTTCCGCTGAAACGGCTGTCAGGAACGCTGCTTTGAGTTCAGCCAGCTCGCGACTGGCTAGAACTGCCAGCGCGGCACCGCGCGCCACCTCATCGCCTTCTCCAGCAATAAGCCGCGTTATGCGTCCACTCACCTGTGGTGAGACTGCAGCGATGCGGTCGCCATCATAACGGATTTCCGCGGGAAGTGAGACTGTTGGGCGCATTGTTCCGTGCTCGACGCGCGACACAACGATTCCTGCTTCGGCGGCGTCAGACGGGCTTAACTCGACGTGATCAGAGTCGTCGTCATGAGCGTCGTCGCCGTGACCATGGTCATCTTCGTCCAGTTCGGTTTCGTTGTGGTCGTGATCATCTGAATGATCTTCATCCTCGTGCTCGTCATGAGCATCATGATCGCCTTCACTATCCTCACCGTCGTGGTCGTCATGATCATGATCGTCATGGTTTTCGGCGGAACGTTCAATGTCTGCGAGGGACGCTCCAGCATCGGAGGGGGCGTCCGCATTGCCGCACGCGGAGGTTGCAAGGGCGACGAAAAGGGTCGCGAAGAGAAAATATCGAGGTGTCATTGTGTGTTTCCATTAAAAGGGTTGGCACCGATGAGAGCGCGCAGACGGAGGTCTTCGCGGTGTAAGGTAAATTCTGCATCGATGACCGCGAGGTTCGTATCGAGCAACGCTGCACGAGCGTTAACGGTCGAGGTGAGATCGAAACGGCCAATTTCATAGCCACGGATGGCGGCTGCATACGCTTCTTCCGCTGCGGGGCGCGCTTCGGTCGCCAGAAGATCAAGTCGAGACTGCGCCGCGCGACGGGCAGCAATGGCTGCGCGTTGTCTCGATAGTAGCTGTTGTTGCGTGACTTCGCGACTTAGTGAGGCGGCTTCACCTCTGAGCGCGGCGGCTCGAACTGAGTCTCGACCACGATCGAAAAGCGGAAGCGGGACGCTCACGCCAGCGATGAAAGCATCTTCACCGGTTTCTTCAAATCGTCGAAAACCTGCTGAGACGGTAACGTCTGGAGTGGCTAAGCTACGCGCTAAGTCTTGGTCCGCTATGCGCGCTCGAATGGCTGCCTCAGCTCGGTCTAAGGCTGGGTGTGTTACACTCGAGGTTTCCTCGACCACTGTCGAACCTATGGCAGAGGGCTCAGGTTCAGAGAAGTTTGGAGCGGCGCTGTTCCACAGAAGAGCGATTGCGTAGCGCAAACGGTCGACCTCGGATTGGGTTGTATTGACGGTAGCGCGCAAGGCGGCTGCATCGACGCGCGCGCGTGAAAGTTCCGGCGGCGCCGCAGACCCGGCATCGACCCGTCTTTCGACAATATTCACGAGTTGGTCAGCCAGATCGGCGCTATCTTCAGCAAGGTCACGCAATTGCACTGCGGCGACGAGTTCGGAATAAGTGATCGCTGTTTCCAGTTCGATTTCGCGCAATATTACGGCACAATCGGCACTCGCCACAGCCTGGCGCGCGCGGGCCGCTCGTTCCGACAAAATTCGTTTTGATCCGAGACGAAATGTCTGTTCGAGAGCAATCGTCGTCTCGGATTGATCAAATCCGGTCAGCCCGCCGCTGCCGGAAAAATTCTCTAGCTCGATCGACAAACTCGGGTTTAGCCGGCGCCCGGCTTGATCCGCTTCAGCATCCACCGCGCGTGTCTCCAGCGCTGCTGCGCGGACGGCTGGAGATTGGCGACGTACCTCTGCCAATGCAACGCGAAGCGTGAGCGGCTCGCCGGGTGTTAGCGTTGACGAACCGCCTGCAAAGCCGTCACACGGAGAGGCGCTAGCCCCTGCTGCTGTCGCAGTCAGTGCCAGGGCGGCAAGCGCGCCCTTCAGTAGAAATGACATGAGTTATAGTCCTTTAATTGATCCAATCTGAGCACAGCTGCGATGCAGCGTGCCGGTTAGGGAAGGATCAAGCCCGGGGAGGGCGATAAAGGCTTCGCGGCGCCAAAGAGGTGACGTCTTGAGAAAATAGCGGGTGCACAGCATTGTCCTGCGCGCTTACACCGAGACTTGGTGAAGGGTCAGTGCGCAAAATATGTATGTGACAGGAGCCACAGTGATGAGAATGATGCTCGTGCTCGTGCTCGTGCTCGTGCTCGTGCTCGTGCTCGTGCTCATCAGGTAAATGTTCACTCAATTCGCACGAAGCAGTGTCAACTTGGATCGAAAGCGCCGGTTCAGCCTCAAAATGTTGAGCGTCTGCCATCGGCACGATCAGTATCGCGCTCACCGCCAGCGCGGTTGCGATGAGCCTGAAGGCCGTCAGAAGAGGGACGAGGAACATCATTTGATCAGTGTGTTATTCTCTATCCGTTTCGTTAAATCGGTCTGAATGGCATTTAATCATGTGTATGGGAATCGCCCATTGTGATCTTGATGTCATTACAGCGCACCCGCGACCGCTCGGCGCCTTCGGAATTGCGCGTTACAAACCGCATTTCATCCAGCTCGGATATTTCAAGCGTGACCGGTTTGTTTGATACGCCATCCGCTTCCAGTGGAAAGTCGTTATGCGTCATGGTCAATTGGGTTTTGGTGGCAGACCATGCGCCGATGCTGTGAAGCTCCCCGTCCTTTTGCAGGAACACGGTTACAACACCGTCGGACATAAAATGGGTAATCGGTGCGGTGTCACACGATTCAACCGTTTCGCCGCTTGCCCAGGAACCGACGATCGGGTGCATGGCCGATTCAGCGATGGCGGACGATCCAAGCAGGATCAGCCCTGCGGCGGTAGAAATCGATCGAACAGCATTTGTCATACAGTTCATTTAACCTCTATAGTGACTGTAGGTGCAAGTCTTTTTTTTACATCGCGTGTATGCGTTCATGTTGGTCGTTGAGACATTCATTGTGATCATTGAGCGCGGCCATGACTCGGCAATTGTCAACTTTTCCGCCTTCGCACGATGCAATCATACGCTTCAGTTCCGCTTCCAACGCTTCGAGTTGGTTCAGGCGTTTGCGGACGTCGGCGAGTTGTTGTCGAGCGATGGAATCAACGGCGGAACAATCATGATTGGGCTCAGTCTGTAACTGAATAAGGCTTCTGACGGCGTCCATTGGAAAACCGAGATCACGCGCATGTCGAATGAAAGACAGGCGTTGTGTCGCGTCATTGCCGTAAAGACGTTGTCCACTCTCGCTCCGGTCGGGTTCGCCCATAAGTCCGATAGATTCATAGTAGCGAATGGTCGTGACCTTCACGCCAGCGGCTTTGGATAATCGCCCGATTGTCATGGGTTTCATATTATACCTCTTTGGGGCTTGCCTCTATAGTCACTGTAGACTGTAGAGTTTAAGAAATCGAGTCCAAAAAAGGGGGGCCTGACCTATGGCCAATTGCTGCGAAAGCCAATCATTCGACGGAGTATCGTCTGCGTATCGACGTGCTTTGGTCGCCGTGATCGCGATCAATGGTGTGATGTTCTTTGTCGAGATGGCGGCTGGTGTGATGTCGGGCTCGCAAGCGCTAAAAGCCGACGCCTTAGATTTTGCTGGCGACACCGCGACATACGGTTTGAGCTTGCTGGTGATAGGTTCCAGCCTAAGAACGAGAGCGGTCGCATCATTAGTAAAAGGCGGTTCCCTTGCGGTCATCGCACTCGCAGTTCTGGCTATGACAGTCTTGCGAATTCTGAATGGAGCCGCGCCAGACGCTGGAGCAATGGGCGCAGTCGGCGTGCTCGCACTGGTCGCAAATCTCGCAAGTGTGTTGATCTTGCTCAAATGGCGTGATGGCGACAGCAATGTGCGCTCAGTATGGCTGTGCTCGCGCAATGACGCGATCGGTAATTTGGGTGTTATTGGCGCAGGCGGACTTGTTGCGCTGACCGGCACCGCCTGGCCCGATCTGATCGTTGCCGTTTTGCTGGCGGGACTGTTTTTGAAATCAGCGAGCGCAATAACTATTCAGGCTCTTGATGAAATTAGAACCGCTGATAGCTCCAACTCTGTTGCGGGAGTAGGATCTTGAAAATCCGTGTTCCCCCAATTTTGCAGGTCCTGTTTTGCGGCGTGCTGAGCTGGGGCGCTTCCCACCTTATGCCCTCTATGACTTTTGACGGTTCATGGCGATTAGGAGTTGCCGCTGCGTCCTTAGCAGTCGGAACGGTCATTCTTGTGGTTTCGCTGGCGGCCTTTGTTCGTGCGCGAACCACGGTTAACCCGCTCGCACCTGAAGAGGCCGAGACGCTGGTGACAGACGGGCTCTATCGATTCAGCCGAAACCCTATGTATCTCTCTATGGCATTCGTACTTACCGCTGAGGCGTTCTTGATTGGAAATTTCGCAGCGTTTATCGGCCCGCTCCTGTTCATTTGGGTGATGACGGAAACTCAAATCAAGCCTGAAGAGCGCGCGTTGCAATCGAAGTTTGATGTTGCTTTCGAGGCCTATTGCCGTCGAACGCGCCGTTGGATTTAGCAGGAGATGAGCATGATGGAAGCACCTGCCTGGTTGGAATGGACAACATTCGGATTGTCAGCGTCTGGCGCGGTCGCAATTTTTGTCCTTAGCGCAGTTTCGGCATGCCGCCCGAACTTCAATTTCTTCCCGCCACCCAGCAAGAATAGTTGGCAGCACGGGATGTTTTTGGGACTGTTTCGACTTTTTCTCTATCCGCTAATTGCGCTGACCATTTTCATTTTGCGACCCGGCGATGGAAACTTAGGTTGGGGACAGATCTTGCTTGGAGGTGCGTTGCTCATCCTTGGGTTCGGATTAGCCTTTCGGATCACGCTCCAAATGGGCTGGCGCAATGCTTTTGGAGAAAAGCGTGGTTTGATGATGACGGGTTGGTTTGCGCGTAGCCGTAACCCGATCTACGTCGCGACGTGGGTTGGGCTAATCGGTTGGGGACTTGTTGCCGCCGATCTGCGCGTTTCAATTCTGCTCGCAATGTGGGCGTTGATGTATTGGCTCGCACCCAGGTTCGAAGAGCCTTGGCTCGAACGTGAATACGGTGATGCTTATAGATCTTATAAGGCGCGAACGCGGCGGTTTCTTTAGGAATCCGCAATTGCACCGAAGTAGAATCGCGTGGCGAGTTGGCTAGGTGCCGCGGATCTTCTTTTGTTCGTTGCTTTGCGGGTATTTTGTTGTCAGCGTTTATCGCTTGAGCTTATCAAAAAGGTCCACGAGTTCCTCGACTTTCTTTTGCTGCTCGTTTGTATCTCCGGACTCGATAGCGTCATTGACGCAGGTTGCAGCGTGATCTTTGAGAATTTCACTTTCGGCGCGGGCGAGTGCAGCTTTGACAGCCTGCATCTGGTGGAGCACGTCTATACAATAACGGTTCTCCTCGAGCATGCGAACGATCCCGCGTACTTGCCCCTCGATGCGATTGAGGCGTTTGATTGTGGCTTCAGATTTCGACATTGACTCAATACCCCCTGTAGGTATATAGGCGACGTAGAAGGTATGGTCAAACAATGCCCATGAATCAATTCAGATATACCTTGATTCCGTTCGTTGCCGTGATTTTCGGCATCGTGCAAATCTTATGCGTTTGCTCCGTGCAGGCGACGCCCTTGCCGCCTCAAACAAATACGATGCTTGTGGTTCACAATGATGCTTATGTGCATCACGACGAGGCGGCGCATGACCAGCTTCCGAGCGAAGTCGAGCATCACCACAATCAGGGTCATGACCACGATGGAGATGACTGCGCGCATTGTTCAGGCGATTTGGCATTCGCCAGTTCTTACGATGGCGCGTCCGCAAGTAAAATTGCGGCGCCCTCTAATGACATTAAGACTCTGCTGCGCTCAATCTCGGCTCCGAACACGCCCGCCAACTTAGCGCCTTCGGCGCTTCGCGGATTGCGATGGCTTGATCCACCGCGCCCAACACTGATTTCGCAAAAAGTTCTCTTGCTGATCTGAAACACCCGGTTCGCGCGCTGAAAAAAGTGCGCGATCTGGCTGCTGATGTCGTAGGGCGTCCCCCCAAATACCCACGTTATCAGCGGTCACGGCAATGCCGGACCGGGCTGTCCCCCACCTCAAGTTCGCTCCTGGCATTGCCGTTACCGGCCAATGATTGGCCGCCATGCAATCACGTAAGGAAACGAATTTATGCATCTCACGATCCAATCCATTTCTGCCTTCGCCCTCATGACGACGGTGCTCACTCTTCCCGCCAAGGCGCAATCCGACCCGCACGCGGATCATCATCCAGAAATTACCTACGAGTCCTCCCCAGAGTTGGCAGTGGGCCTAGCGCGCGGCGTTGGCTCTATCCTCGAAGTAAATGAAGCCGACAGGGTCCTAAATCTGACCCACGCACCCATCGCTTCTCTTGGTTGGCCCTCAACGAACATGAACTTCAGCGTGGCCTCGGAGATAGACCTCGAGAGCTTTGCGGCCGGTGATGCAATCGAATTTGATTTTGATCCATCCCAAGCGAGCGGATTTAAAATCAAGGCCTTGCGCAAAGTTTCTTCGAAAACCGTCGTTGAGTCGTTGAAAAACGCCGAGCCAGCAGACGCGAAAACTCATGATGGCCATGGCGCTCATTGATCGCGCCAATCCCAAA
>JANSXJ010000569.1 GCA_024743015.1 Hyphomonas sp.
CTGCAATAGCCGCAATCCTCGGGGCATCCACCCGTCTTGATTGATAGCAGCTGGCTCTTTTGCAGCTGGCCATCGGCCCAGTTCGCGCGCTTGATCGCCAGCGCCTGGCCGACCAATGCATCGAGCGGTTGTTCGTAAATGTCCCGGATTTCGTCTTTCGTCCAATCGTGACGAGGCAGATCAAATGGCATGGGGATCCTTATCTTGTGACTCTACTCCATCTCCGCGGAGACGGTTTCATTCGGACCGCCTTGTCTCTCAGCTCTTGCCCGGTGGCAAGGTATAATCGAGCAGAATTCACGACGGCGCGTGAGCAGGCCGCCATTCAGGATTCGTGGCGTTCATAGAAGACGGTTCAGAGCCCCCGCTCGACAAGTGAAGCGCGCGCTCTAATTGAGCGGTCATGATCAATCGAGTTTTCCTGGCGCTCACGGCGCTGATGTTTTTTGCATTCGGCCTTTGGTCGATCACCGACCCCGTTGGCATGACGGCGCAGCTTGGCGTTGAGGCAGGGGGCGTCTCGGGCGTGTTTGAGATGCGCGGCGTCTTTGGCGGCGTCAGTCTCGGAGCCGCGGCGCTTTGTGCTCTTGGTGCCTTGCAGCATCGCTTCGAGTTCCCGGCGCTGTGCTTCATCGGCGCGTACATGGGTGGTTATGTCATCGGGCGCGGCGCGTCATTCATTTCCGGAGACACGGCCCTCGCCTCAAACTGGTACTTTGCCGGGTTTGAAGCGGTAATGTGTTTGATCGCCGTCTTTCTCATCGTGCGGACCAAATAAAAAGCCCCGCCAAAATGACGGGGCTTTTCTTTGTGTATCTGTCGCTCGAGCTTAGAAGCGCTTGCGTAGCGTGACACCGTAAGTGCGTGGCTGGTTCGGGTAACCCGAGATTGAGCCAGTCTGCGCCACAGACGGGAACGCTGTGGTAATGCGCTGATCGTCAAGCAGGTTGCGCGCCCAGACAGAGACGCTCAGACCGTTGTCTTTTTCGAAGCCAGCCGAAGCGTTGATTTCATTGACTTCGCGAGAATAGCCCACGGAGTCGATCAGTGCTTCATTGGTTGGATCGTCGAAGAAAGCCGTATCGGCAGAGTACTGCCAATCAGCGCGGACATAGCTATCCCAATCGCCGAGAGCGAAGTCATAGTTGAAGCCCATGCTGGTCGCGACATCTGGAATACCAGAAGGCGTTTGGCCGCTCAGGTCTCCGGAAGCTGATCCCACGAAGCTGTCATAGACAGGATCCAGGAAGGTTCCGGCGAAGTTGAGCGTCAGCGCTTCAGTTGCGCTCCACGTGAAGTCGATTTCTGCACCTGTCGTGGACTGTTCACCAGCATTTGTCAGCGCGAAGCCAGTGCCAGTAAAGGCGTTTGACTGGAAGCCTTCAATCGTCTGGTCGAAAATTGCCCGATTGAACGCGAAGTTCGAGAAGGCGCCTTACACCCCCAATTCGAAGACTTCTGATTCTTCAGGCCCCGCAAAGCGCGTTCCCGCAGTCAGGTTTGGAAGCGCCAGACCTGCATCCCTGATCGGAGATGCCGGAGGGTTGGTGATCGGCGACCCTGGAATGAAATCGGCCGGGAAAGGACGACTGTCGCGATACAAGTTCCAGGACGTGGCTTTGAAACCAGTCGCCCA
>JANSXJ010000093.1 GCA_024743015.1 Hyphomonas sp.
CGGCTAGCGCAATACCGCGCGCCAGTGACGGACGAATGTAGTCGCCCTCATTCACTGTCGATTTCGCCGAGCTGCCGATGAAATAGTCATATTGTTCGAAATTGGCCCATTCATCATTCGGTGAGAATGATGGATGCGTTTCGGATGTGCCCTTGATCTGGGTAATTTCCACGATGGGCTCGTTGCGAAGCCGGGTGAGGGCATAGGTCTCGGTGAGGGGTTCGCCGTCATAGGTCTGCAGCGCGAACATTTCGCCATTAGAGCCATTCGAATTGTGCGGAATGGCGAGAGAGTCGATACCTGTTTCGCGCTGGCGATCCATCCACGTCCACAGATCTTCCGGATTGGTTGAGTCCAGCGTCGAGAAGATTTGCTCAGGTGCCTGATCTCTGAAAATGACGTTTCGATGCAGGTTCGCGGCGGAGCCGTCTTGTTGGCTGACCACAGTCATCGCGGTGAATTCATAACCGGCAAAAGTCGTGAACTCTCCTGGTTTGTTGTGGCGCTCGGCGGCGTCGATCGTTTGGGCCCAGATCTGGTTCATGTGAGCCTGATCCCGGATCTCTTCGATTGGCTGTCCGAGTACAAATGAGATGCCGATGTTTCGGAAGGTTTCAGCCGAGGCGGTAGCATCGTCGCCAAAAGCAGCCTGGGCTGTCAGCGTCTTGGAAAGGGGATGGTTTGGATCGTCCATGAACGGAATGACGCCCAGATATTCGCCATGGTCCGTGACGGCCAAAAAGTCGAGGGGAGGGCCCTTGAGCTGGATTTCGTAGCCTGCATCATGCGGGATGGTCTCACCCTTCGCGAAACGGTAGGCATCGTCCGGCGATCGGCGCGTTGCAAAGATATAGGCGTCGAAACTGTTCCCGGTGTGAACATGCAGGTCACCGAAATAGGCGTTCTTGGTCGGCGTGCGTTCTACTTTGCTTTCGACCTCTGGAGTTTCTGAAGCGCCATTGGCTCTAACCTCTGGTTCAGGTGTTGAGCAAGCTGAGATTGCGACTCCCAAAAGCGCAATGATTCCGACTCTTTTCATTGTGACCCTCCGTTTCCTTCCCAAGGGTAGAGTGCGGCCCATTTCTATATTTGTCCATATTGACGCGATGGGAGGTCTGACCGGGCGTCTATTTTGTTCGTGGGTTTAGCCATGCTGCCAATGCTGATCTGTCGTGAATGGTCACGTTTCCGTATCCGCGTTCAATCAAGCCGAGGCGCTCCAGTTTGGCGAGGGCGGTGTTCATGGACGCACGCGACACGCCGAGCGTTGAGGCCAGATCAGACTGTCTGAACTTCAATTTCGGGATAAGGTTGCCGCCCGGAGCGAGGATCAGGAGAAACTTGGCTGCGCGTTCGAGCAAAGGCAAGCTGCGCACGGCATGCAGCATTTCCAGAATCAGGTGCGAGCGCATGAGTGTGGTCTGCATCAGCGCTTGCATGTATTGCGGATCCTCGCGGCACAGCGCCTTGAAGCGCGGCGCGGGAATCTCCAGGATCGTGGTTGGCCCGACTGCGGAAATGTCGTGGGTTCTTGGCAGGTTTGTGAAGACTGTGAAGTCGCCAAATGTGTGCCCTGGGCCGATATAGGATGTCAGGACAAAGCTTCCGTCGGCGCTGTATATTCCGGCCTGCGCCGCCCCGTCTTCGATGATGGAGATGCCGGGATTGTCATCACCGCGACTGTGGACGAATTGGCCATCCGAGAAGGTGCGTCGAAGGCCTACGGAGCGAAGCTGTGCCACGCATTCAGAGGGTAGGAGGTCAAGGTAAGGCGTGGCTTGAAACTGCGCAAAATCAAACATGAGAGAAATGTCGCATTTTTGACATTCTTTCTCAAGCCAACCTGTTACGACTTTTCCCAAGAGAGAAAAGACGAGTCGTGCAGGCTCGCTGGGGAGGAAATTATGAAGATGACCCGTTCAGTATCGATTGTCGCGCTTGTGGTGGCGATGACGGCATGTAGTTCACAGGATCCCGTCACCGAGGACGTTGCCGCTGTCGACACCGCTCCCCAGGGAGCCAGCACGACGGCCGAATACGCTGTCACACGAAACGCATATTTCGGCGACTTGCACATCCACACCCGCAACAGTTTCGACGCGTATATCTTCAATGTTCGCCGAACAGCCGACGATGCCTATCGCTTTGCCAAAGGCGAAACCGTCCAGCACCCGTCCGGCTTTGACATGAACATCGCGGGCGGTCCGCTCGATTTCTATGCCGTAACGGATCACGCTGAATATCTCGGCATTCTTCCAGCCATGAATACCCCGGGGACCGAGCTGAGCGAACTTCCTCGCTCGAAAGACATGTTCTCGACCGATCCAGCGAAGATCACAGCAGCATTCCAGGGCGTCGGCGCATCAGTTCGATCTGGAGAAAAAATTGACGACATGTACGACCAACCCCTGATCAACTCGGTCTGGTTGGAGAATATCGATGCCGCAGAGCGACATAATGAGCCGGGCGTGTTCACGACGTTTGCTGCTTACGAGTATACCTCAGTGACGACGAACAGCGAAGACGGAACCTTTGGTGGCGGGAACCTTCACCGGAACGTATTCTTCAAGGACGCGGCCCCAGCGCGTGCATTCTCAACCCTGGACTCAACCAATCCAGAAGATCTCTGGGACTGGATGGATGCCCAGCGCGCCGAAGGTTATGAGGCGATAGCAGTTCCGCATAACCCAAACGTATCTGACGGTCAGATGTTCAAGCTGGAGACCTATGACGGTGCGCCGCTGACGGCGGACTATGCTGATCAACGCATGCGAAATGAACCACTGGTCGAAGTCACGCAAGTCAAAGGCACGTCTGAAACTCATCCGGATCTTTCACCCAACGATGAGTGGGCAGATTTTGAAATCTACACGCGTCTGCTCGGGTCATATGATGTCTCTGCTACCAATGGCAGCTACGTTCGCGAGGCCTATGGCCTTGGATTGAAGCTTGAAGAGGATGAAGGCTTCAATCCCTTCAAATTCGGCCTCGTCGCTGCATCGGATAGCCACGTGGTCGGCGGCGCTTATGCGGAAGACGACTATTGGTCCAAGGTTGGCATTGTAGATGGTCTACCCGTCAATCGCGGGTCTGTGCCATTTGACCGCGAAAAAAGTTGGGAAGAGCAGCCGGTCACACAACAAACCCAAAACGCGACTGAATGGTTCTCGCGCTGGTCTGCGTCCGGATTGACCGGGGTTTGGGCGGAAGAGAACACGCGCGAGTCGATCTTCGACGCGTTCCGGCGCAAAGAAACATTTGCGACGACGGGCCCGCGCATGAAGGTGCGGTTCTTTGCAAGTTTCGAGTTCGACGAAGATCTCACGAGCGATCCGGATCTGGCCGGCAAGGCTTACGCCCAAGGCGTTACAATGGGAAGCGACCTGATCGGAGATGGCCGCGCGCCATCCTTCCTCGTCTGGGCGCTGCAGGATCCGAACGCAGCGCCATTGCAGCGCGCACAAGTGGTAAAAGTCACCAGCAGTGACGAGCAAGTCTTTGATGTGGCGTGTCATACCGGGTCGCCAGATCCCGAAACTCATCGCTGTCCGGACAATGGCGCCGAAGTCGATCTCACCACGTGTGCCCCGACAGGCGAGGGCGCAGCCGAGTTGAAAACGATTTGGAGCGATCCAGGCTTTGATCCCTCAGAACGCGCAACTTACTATGTGCGCGTCTTGGAAAACCCCACGTGTCGCTGGTCGACCTGGGAAGCGTTAGCAGCCGGGACACCGCCGCGACCTGATGTGCCTCAAACACTCCAGGAGCGCGCCTATACGTCTCCCATCTGGTACACACCCGGCAACTAGATGAAGCGTTGGATTCAAGAGCCTCTGGTTCACTTCGTACTGCTCGCCATCCTTATCTTCGGAGCGCATCAAGTGGTCACATCGGGGCGTTCGTCGTCCGAGCGAACCATCGTAATCACGCAAGCCGAAATGGAGCGGCTTGCATCCTTGTACGCGGTCGAGTCAGGGTCGCTCCCGACTGAACAGGACATGCGCGCCATCATCGTCGACCAGGTTCAGCAGGAGGCGCTCGCACGCGAAGCCACCCGCCTCGGTATGGCCGAGGATGATACGGTTGTGCAGCGCCGGCTGGCGCAGAAGATGACATTCATGCTTTCGGACCTCGGGCAAATCGATCCGCCGTCAGATGACGTTTTGCAAGACTGGCTGACAGAACACGCGGATCGGTTTGCACAACCTCTTCGACTATCATTCGATCATATCTATTTCTCTTCCGACAACGATCCCCGTATGGAGAGTTTGCTGACTGAACTCTCTGAAGATCCGAACATGAATTGGCGAAACACGGGCGATCCTTTCATGCTTCAGCGTCGTTATGCTGATCTTCCAGACCGCGAAATCGTTCGGTTGTTCGGCGGGCAGTTTCTCGAAGGGTTGCAAGCCTTGTCGCCGAGTGAGGACGAAACTTGGCAAGGTCCCGTTCGTTCCGCCCTCGGAACGCACCTTGTTAGGATCACAGAGCGGGCCGACGCCCGGATGCCACCCCTCGACGAGGTTAGAGCAGCCGTTCTGCAAGATTGGACCGAGGCTGAACAAAGACGCCGCACTGCTGAAGAAATCAATACGATCGTAAATCGCTACGACGTGGTCATTGAAGGGGTGACCAAAAATTGAGACTGCTGCTTTGCATTCTGGCAGGCTTCTGCTGCGTCGTTGCTCTGTCGCCGGCGGCAACAGCTCATGAAGTAAACCCGGCCTTCCTGGAATTGGCAGAAACCGAGCCCGGGCAGTTCAATGTCGTCTGGAAGCAGCCACTCAAGGATGGTCGCCGGCTAAAGCTAGATCCCGTCTTCCCTGAGGACTGCGAAGCGTCCCCAATGATGCTCGAGGGCGCGGTTGGAGCCGTTGTGGCCCGTTGGACGTTATCCTGCACGTTAGACGAGGGCGAAATCAGGATTGATGGCTTGGACCGGACTTTGACCGATGTCTTTGTACAGATTCACCGCATCGATGGCAGTGTCACCTCAGTCGTTTTGAAGCCTGCAGCGGCAGCGTTCGAACTCGGTGAGGTAACATTCGACGCGCCACTGTTCGCCTATTTCCGCATAGGCGTGGATCACATCATTTTCGGCTATGACCATCTCTTGTTTGTGCTGGGGCTTTGTCTCCTCGTTCGGCCGTCGCAACTATTGCTCACAGTCACTGCTTTCACGGTCGCGCATTCGATAACACTGGGCCTCTCGACTCTCGCAGGTGTGACGCTGCCAGGTCCTCCGGTTGAAGCGGTCATCGCCCTAAGCCTGATCCTGCTCGCGCGTGAGGCCATTACGCTTCAGCGAGGAGGGCAATCCCTGACCAGCCAATTTCCGTGGGCGATCGCGTTCGGTTTTGGCTTGATCCATGGATTCGGGTTCGCGGGCGCGCTGGCAGATATCGGTTTGCCAAAGGATCAGGAAGTTTGGGCCTTGCTCTTGTTCAATCTGGGCGTTGAAGCGGGTCAGGTTGCGTTCGTGGTGGTGCTCGCTGTGGTCGCCATCGGCATCGCTTATGTCGCCCGCAACTGGCTCAGTCGAGGCAAGGTCGCCGCGGCTTATCTCGTGGGAGTCTCTGGAACAGTCTGGCTGGTCGAGCGCGCAGTTGCATTCTAATTGCGGCTGCAGACCAGTTCTATTCCTCGACCAGCGTAGGTGGACGTCCGCCCTTCAGATAGACCTCTTTGACCTTGCGCTGCGGGCAGGTGATCTGAGAGTCTGATTGCGCTGCGATGGCGTTTGTTTCCAGGCGATCCAAGCGCTGATCTACGGTCGTCAGATTCAGGCTTTTCGGTGAGTTGGCAACAACAAGATCGAATGTTTCAGACATCGGTGTAGGACCGGGGCCCTCATGTTGACCTCTCAGGTACCAGACACTGCCACGGTCTTCCAGATTGATGGGCGGTGCAAAGAAGCATTCCGCGCGATCCGTTACGGTCCAGCTCATCTGCTCAAGTCCGTAAGTGTGGCGATACAGCAGGAACGCAGGTAGCGTCCAAGCAGTAACGACGAGCGTCTCATCCGGCTCCATTTCCTCTGCTGCAGTCATGAGCTCTTGGGAGATATCTCTTGGTGAAGCTGACGGAGTGAAGAAGTGGTTATAGCGGTACCACGTCACCGAACCGATATTCATCAATAGGACGGCGGAGAAAACGATCCATTTGGTTCGGTGGGGGAGCTCCGAGATCAGTTTCTCCAGCGTGTAAGCGGCCATCAACATCGCGATCGGCAGAACATATAAGGCCAGGCGGGAAATGATTGGATAGATTTGCGCGGCGGAGAAAAGAAAGCCGACAAAAATCGGTGACACAATGAGGGCAACTTCCCACGCCGACCGCTTCGCGACGATGACGCTGCCGACAACCAGCATAATGACAAAGGAATAGGCCGACTCACGGCCCACCATTGGGGTTAGCGTGTCCTGGATGATTTCAATATACCAGGCGAAATCACCGAGGCTGGTTGGCGGGAACGGGGCGAAGTGACGATTGAAAAAGTGCCCGGTTCCACCTTCATCAAATCCTGAATTGTCGATCTGAACCTGAAACGCCGAAAGCGCCGGTATGAGATAGATCAGTCCAGCAACGACTCCGCTTACGGCGATTATTGTGACGGCTGTCCAACGACGTTCCAATAGAGCCTTCAATCCCAATACGCCGCCAATACCGCCAATCACCATGGGTGCCGCCATCGCAAAGCAGCTGCCTGCAATGAAGGTTAGCCCGAGAAGCGCCGTGTCTTTGACTGACCAGTCATCATTCTCAAGAAATCGCAGCCCCTGCTTGAGCAAGAGCACGGCCAGCAAAAGGTCGAACACATAGGGTTTGATCTCGGCCGAATAGTAAACCGGCATATAGGAGAACGCGAAGGCAAAGACGGTGATGAAGACTACGGCCGGAGAAAACCTCTCCTGGACCATTCGCCAAAACAGAACAAATGCTGCCAATCCCGCCAGGAGCGATGGCAATCGCGCCCCATATTCGAGGTTTTGCGTGGCGGTCCAAAAGCCATCGGACAGCATCATCCAGACTGGAGGAGCAAATTGGCGATAATCCAGAGCTTGGAAAAAGTCGCCGCCATCTCGGCTGATAAAGTTCAGCGCAATCGTTGCTTCGTCGAGCCATAGCATGCGACCGAACCCAAAATGAATCAGCCGAAGTGTGACACCAAAGAGTAGCGCCCCGAGGATCAAGTGGTGCCAGCGGACCGCGCGCAGCCAATTTTGCGCACGTTGATAGACTGGAGTTTTATCCAGTTGATTCATCCTGTTCCTCTTATGGTTCCGCAGTGAACACTCAAACTCTTACAAGGTTTTCGTGTAAATCCTAGTAGAAACAAGGCGACGGAGGAAACAATCGATCAAACGCATGATGTTTGACCCACCGACATCAGGATAGGTTAGGAAGCAGAGACCTCGCTCCGCGACATTGGGCGGTGGCGGAGGCTGACCAGGCTGAACGTTACAGCACTATAGATGTAATAGACCTGGTGAAATGCCAGCGCAGCGAGCCCAAAGGGCAAACCTTTTCGGCGCGTAAAGAACGAGAGCAGGCGCCAGTTCGCCCCCACCATGATGATCGACATTGCCATGAAGATCAACGCACCGTGCGGCCAAAGCAAGCTGGTCATTGCCAGCAAAATCGACACAGCCCACAAGCCGGCAATCCCCGCGCGAATGCGTTCTGGAGTAGAGACATTTAGATTGTTCTCCGGCATGTCTCGCGTCGCGATCAGCCGAGACCAGGGAATGGCCCGTTTCACCACATCGGTCATGACAACCTCACGCAGCGTCCATTCTTTCAGGTGCGTACAGAGAAGGTCTGGATCGAGCGCGATTTTTCCGCCCGCCTCGCGAATACGATAGCCGAGTTCAATGTCTTCAATAGAGGGCTTGGTGAACTGGACGATGTCGAACCCATTCAGGGCCAGGAAGGCTTCACGGCGCACCACGCCGCAGCCAGACCAGAAGGTTGTCGCGTCGCGGTTGGAATGCGTGTGATAATAGCGATGCATCAGGTTTTTGTACTGAGATGCAAATCCAGGAGCAGGCGGGTTCTCATCATAAGATCCGAACATGGCGTGAACCGCAGGATCGGCAAATGTGAGCGGAATGCGCTCAACTGATTCCGGATGCACGACGACGTCTGCATCGACGAACCACAGCAAGTCACAATCCGTCTTGGTTGCCGCCAGATTACGCGCTGCGCCTGGGCCGCCATTCTTTGCGGCGCGCAGGACGGTGGCGCCAAAGCGCTTTGCCGTTTCGGCAGTATCCGGGTTAGGGGAGCAATCATCTACAACGATCACTTCTTCGACGCTGCCACCGTCGCGCAGCGCGATGAGCGGTGGCAGGGACTTTTCGAGATAGTGAGATGCTTCATAGGCGGGCACGATAACGCAAATGCGCACGGCATTGCCCTGGCTGACATTCTGCTTAACCAATTTTGTCCCCTTACTATACCACGCACGTTCTGTACGGATGGTGGCATTGGTCCCCAATGCAGACGCAACCTGCACCGTGCTTCAACCTCTAACTGCAAAACTCGCGCCAGAAATTTCAGCTTGCCACCAATTTGGACATTAACGCTTTGTTAGGCATCAAGGCAAGGCAATTTTGGTGGTTGCGTCGATAACACTCATTAAAAAGCAGGCGGATTATGTCCGCCTGCTTTGTGCTGAATAGATATTTCTAAGAGCCCACTGTTTTGAGAGACGAAGTCTAGCTCTTTTCGAGGGCCGGCTTTTTATCAACCTGAAATTCTTCGTGATAAGATCGCTCGACGTTTACGTTCCAGATGTCGTGCTCCTCGCCCATGATGATCTTGGACGCCAACATCGCAGTCAGCATGGAGTGGTCCTGGTTGTTGTAACGATGCATGCCGTTGCGACCAACCGTCTGGAAGTTTTCCAGAGTAAGAATCCAGTCCTTGATCGTATCGAGCGCGTCTTTGTAGACCGCATCGTAGACAGGGTAGGCTTTCTTCTGGCGGATCACGCAGCCATCGATGACGCTGTCTTTGGAAGCCAGTCCTAGGAATTCCAATTCTTCGGAGGCCTGTTTGATTAGGTCCTCATCGCTGGTTTCCCAGAGTCCGTCGCCTTCGTGACAGAAAAACTCCATCCCGATTGATGCATTTTCCTGGTTCGGTAGCATTTCCGGCGACCAGGCGCGGAAGTTCTGAATGCGGCCGACTTTTACTTCCGGGCTGTGGATATAGATCCAGTTATCATCAAACGGGTCCGGATGATCCAGGACCAGCGTGACGATGAGGAAGTCGCGATATTTCAGCTTGTCAGCGGCGTCGATCACGTGCTGCGGCGGCGGTGGATCCATGCAATGGATCAGTTCGCGCACTGGCATTGTATTGATAAAGTGATCTGCGGCCATGCGATACGGTGTACGCTCGCCGTTCACGTCTTTGATGACCTCGATCTCGGTGACGCGGTTGCCGTCCATGAAGACGCGGCTCACCCACTCTTCCATACGAATTTCGCCGCCATTCTCTTGAACCAGCTCAGCAGCTTTTTCCCACATCATGCCAGGTCCGAGGCGAGGATATTCGAACTCCTCGATCAGGCTGGCTGTGTCATTGGCACCGGTAAGAGCGTTCCATACAGCTTTCATAAGGGACAGATTTTTGATCCGCTGCGCAGCCCAGTCCGCTCGAATTTCGCTGCACGGGATGCCCCACACTTTTTCCGTGTACGTTTCGAAGAAGTGTTGGAACAGTCGTTTACCGAAACGGTTAGAGACCCACTGCTCGAATGTTTCTTCCGGCTTAGATGGAAAGAATTGTGCCTTAACGTAACTGAGGCCCACTCGGATCGATTCAATCAGGCCGATATTCATCAGCGCGTTGGTGATTTTCAGCGGGTAGTCATAGTATTTTCCGCGATAGAAAATCCGGCTCTTACGCGGACGCGTTATAAAGTCATCCGTCAGAATTTCGTGCCAGACCTCTTCAACTTCGCTCACTTTGGTGAAGAAGCGGTGGCCGCCAATATCAAAGCGATAGCCATTGTGTGACTCTGTCCGCGAGATACCGCCGACAATTTTGTCTGCTTCAAAGACGATCGGTTTGTAATCGGTTGAGTTGCGTTGTAGTTCATACGCAGACGTCAGTCCGGCAGGTCCACCACCAATAATGGCTACAGTCGTGCGGCTTTCGCCTCCGCGATCTTCTTCTATGGGCAGCGTTTCTGCGCCTACGGGAGTCCCGTCCATCTTCGAATGTCCCCTGTGATACAGACTTGTCTTTATTGTCCCGGATTAAAAAGCAAGACCTGTGCCAACGATTTAATGCATCCAAATGGTGGCTTGCTGAAAAATCAAGCGGGTTCGCGTAATGAGGGTACGGATTTTCGCACGAAGCGCGATTTTGAGGCCGGATCTTGCAAAACCGATTGGAAAATTCGGGCTCATTCGGTTGCTAGAACACGACACGTTGGCATAGTCTTTGCGTTATGGGGCGCAGTAATCAGGAGACGGGGACAATGAAAGTCGGCCACGATATTGAGGCGGGTAACGCCAATTGGTCATTTGGCGGGGACGTTGCGGAAACTTTTGTCGAACATATCCGCCAGTCCGTACCGATGTATGAGGAAGGCCACGACCTGGTCTGCAAGTTCAGCGACTATTTCATTCACGATGACAGCGTCGTCTATGAAATGGGAGTTTCGACCGGTGAATTGCTGCGCAAGCTGGCGACGCGCCATAAAGCCAGAAAAAACGCACGCTGGATCGGGTTTGATACTGAAAAGCCAATGATCACCAAGGCCAAGTCGCACTGTAAGGGCTTGAAGAATGTTGAACTGTCCGTTGACGATGTTCGACTGTTCGAGTTCGAAAAGTCTGATCTGATCGTATCCTACTACACGATGCAGTTCATTCCGCCGCGCTATCGCCAGGATATTTTCGACAAGATTTATGAATCCCTCAACTGGGGCGGTGCGTTCATCATGTTTGAAAAGGTCCGTGGGCCGGATGCGCGTTTTCAGGATATGATGTCGGCTTTGTACAATGATTTCAAAACAGAGCAGGGCTTTTCTGCCGAGGAAATCCTGTCCAAGACGGGTAGCCTGAAAGGCGTTCTGGATCCGTTCTCGACTGCAGGCAATATTGATCTTCTGCAGCGTGCAGGGTTCGTCGATCACATGACGATTTTCAAGCATATCTGCTTCGAAGGGTTCATTGCGATCAAATAATACCGGAACTCTGATCGATCGGATTAGAGATTTCTTTCGGTTCGTTCGATACAGATATCGGTATGAGGACGGCTTAGCGGCAACCGGGACTGGTATGGGTTTTGCTGCGTAGCGTTTTAGAAGAGTTGATTGGGGAACAAGATGACAGCCATGGTGAA
>JANSXJ010000107.1 GCA_024743015.1 Hyphomonas sp.
CGCTAATTTCCATCACTCATCTCCTTGCGCCAACGCCACAGGGCGAGGGCTTTGTCTCTCAAATCATTGCGTCCGGCAGGTGCGGACGTGAACTTGGATTTCTGCTGCGTCCAGGTGCTCGACAGGTCTTTTTGTTCGGCAATTCGGTCAGCGGTCTGCGCGAACGCTTCGCCCGATGTGTGCGCGGGCAGGCCCAGGCGTTTCTTCAGATTGCGCTCGACCGTCTGTGCGTAGCCAGGCGCCATCTGGCTTTCCCGCCGGGCCATCGAAATCAGGCCAGCAGAACTTTCCGCCAGCGCTTTCTTGCCGAACGCGAACACGCGGTCTTCGCGGGTCGGGGGTCCAAAACGAATGAACGCCCCCCAGGTCACGAGGAGCATGGTCATCAGCGCGATCATTGTGGCGCCAAGGAATGGCACGTCGAAAATCGCGCGGAGAAGGCTTTCGGAGCGCTCAAATCCATGGATCGTCGCGTCGAAGGTTACCGGTTGCGCGTGATAGTATTTGAGCCAATCCATCAAACCCAGCGCCATGCGCGCATTTGCAGGCCGCGCCAGTCCGAACGTGTTGACAATATCCGGGTCGCTCAAAATGTAAATGTCCCGGCCCGGCACTTTCGCGAGCAGGGTCCCGCCGGGGGTTTCGATGATGGTCTCAAGGCTGTCAGATTCCAGGACCTGCATCTGATGCTCGAATTCTGGCGACTGGGATCCGAATGGCGTGCGGATGCGGCCCGGATTTCGCAGGCGCCAGACTTTGATGTCGGAGTCGAAACCTTGCGCTATCGTCGCCACGCTTTGGCGATCCAGCAAGTCCGTATCTTTCTGCCAATTAGGCTTCTCGCGATCGGCGAACCCGGACCATTTGGGCAGCACATACAGCGCCGGTTCGGAGACGCTTTCCAGGTCGAAGTCCGGCGCACGGTTCATGCCGAACCGGGGTAAAGTCAGCACCAACAGGCCTTCGGTATATTCAAGCGAGCTGGCGAGGCGCGAGACCGTCACGGTCTGTCCGTCGGCTTCGAGCAGCTTGATCAGACCGCCATATCCGAGCGCTGAGGTTGAGTATGGGTGCTGGCCCGCGCGGTTCTTGCTGGCGAGGTCAGGAGACCAGGCCAACAAGGCGAAGATCGCGATGAAAGCGAGCAGACCGACGCCAATCATGATCGCCGAGACGAAGGTAGAGAACGGATTGCTGTCTTGCGGCAGGCGCTCGCTCATGCCCAGGCCTCCCCAAACGCAAAGGTCTCGTAAGAGGCGCGCGCTTCCTGCCAGCCGGACGCATCCACCTCTCGGCCGCCAAAGAAGCTGCGCTCTACAATCCGAATAATCGGCGAAAGGGCATTTCGGATCGGATCGGGCAAGATGCCGAGTGCACCGATCTCGCGCGCCGTGAGGGACCGCCCAATGATGCCAGAATGCTTCTCCTGAATGTCATCGATAGACCGAAACAGGAGAAGGTGGACAGCTTCTGCAAACCTGCCTTCCGCAGCGAGGCGATCAGCGTCTTCCAGCAAGGCATGGGCGCGCGCTTCCTCCGGGCGCAGGTCTGGAATGACGGAAATGTCCGGATCGGCTTTCTTCTCCTTCTGCCGCCCGCGCAGCGCGATGGATTCGCCGAATACCATGTACAGCCCGGCCAGAATGGCGAGCGCGATTATGATGACCAAAATATAGCCCAGCACTGAGCCTATCGCGTTGAAGAATGATGCAATCGCCTGCGCAATGGGATTGGGACGCGACCGGTTATTTCGCGGTTCGAAGGCCTGCACCTCCGGCTCCCATTCCGGGCGCTCGAGTTGCAGCGTCTCGTCTGCCATATAGGCGTCCATCGCGCGCTGAAGACGCGCCTCATCGACGCGAATAATGTCTGGATCGAAGTCTTCCAGGTCGAGACGAGGTGTGGCTTCAGAATGGGTTTGTTGCGCCCCGGCACCGGACACCAAAAGCACAGAGGCCAGCAATAGTATGGCTATGCTTTTCAACACTGTGCTGCGGATCACGCAAATCCCTCCGTTCCCACCAAGACTATTTCAGAGCGTTTGACTCTCGTCCATTCCTATCTTGTGCATTCGGCATTCGTATCCGATATGCAGCGCTTGGCGAAAGAAAGGCATCGGAATGGACCGAGCGGGGCAATATCGCGATCTAAAGGCAGAAATCGACGCTGTAGTGGCGGGTGAGACTTATATTCCGGCCCGGTATGCGAGCGCCGCGTGCCTGCTATCTCAAGCGTTCTCGCCTCGTTTCTTCTGGACAGGCTTCTATGTCGTGGATCCTTTGAAGCCGAACGAACTCGTTGTCGGTCCTTATCAAGGCACGCTGGGGTGTTTACGGATCCCATTTGGCAAAGGCGTGTGCGGTGCATGTGCGGCCCAGCACGCGAGCATAATCGTGCCGGATGTCCATGCCTTTCCGGGTCATATTGCTTGCGACAGCCGCACCAACTCAGAGATTGTTGTGCCGGTCTTTGACGCCGATGGCGCGCTCGCGGCCATCCTCGATGTCGACAGCGAGCAGTCCGATGCGTTCGATGAGGTCGATCGGCTAGGGCTCGAGGCGATCTGCAGCACTCTGCTGACCGCCTGAGGCGGCCAGCACCTCTTCGGCAGGCGGTGTTATCTGTGGGACAGCGTCTGCGACGCGTCTCACCAGAGAACGCTCCAGGATGTCGAGCTTTTCACCGCGAATGTCCGGCTTGACCTCAATTGACGGATTGAATGTCATCCAGAGATCGGTTGCCTCAGCGTAGTGGGGCCACTCCGGCAGATCTGCACCATTCGGATTTCCGGTTCTTGCAAAGTTGGTCCAGTACAAGCCCATCGCGTCGGTGAGCGCTTCATCGTCTTCAGACAGGGCCAAAAGCGGGCTGTGCGAGTCGAAGACGAAGAATATTTCGGCAGCGTGGAACGCCCCAATCGTCTGAGTTTTTGACGGTGGAACACGCGTGAAATGATAAAGATAAGTGGGCTCGCCTTGCTCTGCGTTCTTTGCAGCGAGGTGGCGCATATGAACGCCGAACAGATCATCACCCAGCATGTCGGTTTCGGCCTTCTGATATGTTTCCGGATCATCGAGCCCGTAGAGTGAGACAAGCGAAGCGGCGTCGGCTTCGCCATATATCTCGTTCAAGAGTGCGAGCCGATCCGCCAGCGCGTCCGGAAACTCGGGCACCAGGACAGTCGGCTTTTGGATGCTGGGATAGAACAGCGTGGCCTCATCGGCATTGTAGCCTGCAAGGATCGGCACATTGTGGATGCTACCATCGCCAATCGCCTCACCGATCAATTTCGGGATCACGACGCCGTCGACTGTCGGCAGGGCATAGCCGCCCAGGTGCATCTTGTTGGGAATATGCGCGATGATGTCCGTCGCCGGTATGGCGCGTAATTCGGTGGCGGATGCGTCGGTATCGACCAAGCCGTCAAAGAAGTCGAGCCCGGCTTCATGCATGGTCAAGCGGCCGTCAATGGCGGTCTCCAGCCCATTGGCATTATAGGTCGACGCGCCGCTTTGCAGGATGGCCTTGTGGAACAGGCCTTCGCTCAGCGGGGTCGCCATGATTTCGGTGACGGATTGCGCGCCGGCGCTCTCGCCAAAGATCGTGACATTGCCGGGATCACCCCCAAAGGCCTCGATATTGTCCCGGATCCAGGCCAGCGCTGCAACCTGATCCAGCAACCCGTAATTGCCGGACACACCTCGCGGATCGTCGGCACTCAAGGCGGGGTGCGCGATATAGCCAAAGACCCCAAGCCGGTAGTTGATCGTGACCAGGACCACGCCATTTTCGACCAATTGATTGGCTTGATACGGATCCTGGGATCCGGCGCCCGATTGGTGGCTGCCACCATGAATCCAGACCATGACCGGCTGAAGATCCGTGCTGCCAATATTCGCGCTGCGAACGTTCAGGAACAGGCAATCCTCGCTTTCAGCTGGCGGCGCCGCGTTCTCCAACACCACTGTGGCGAGATGGCGCTGCACCGCGTTCAGGCCGAGACCGTTGAGCAAATCGCGGAGAAATTCACCGCTGCCAGACCGCAACTGCATGCATTCTGCGCCAAATTCGGTACCATCCCGCACGCCATTCCACGACAAAGCCGGTTGCGGCGCGCGCCAGCGCAATTCGCCCACGGGTGGGGCCGCGAAAGGAATGCCATTCACCTGCAAAATCTCAGGATTGTCACGATCCAGACCGGCCTGAATCTGGCCTTGCGAAAGGTCAATCACTGGCCCGGCTTTGAGCGGCGGGGCGGGCTGAGTGATCATCCAGATCAGGCCGTAATAAGCCGCGGCGGTCAGCGCAACGAGGGCGGCGACAATCATCAGAAGGCGTTTCATGCGGAAGGTCTTTCGAGTTCTAATTCTCTTGTGCTTCACCGTGTAACCACAAAGGACGCGTGACGATCAATTCCTGACACAGCAGCCCGGCATCACGATGTCGCGACATGGACTTATAGTCCGGATGGTTGAGCGTGGCGATAAAGGCCTGGCGAGAGGGGAATGTATTGACCAGAACGCCATCCCAGTTGCCGCCGCCAATGAAGTAGCGCTCTGTTATGGCGAGCAGGCTGGTCGTGCCGCCAACTTCCGCGGCGGCTTTCGTGAAAGCCTCCGAGTAGCGGATATAGGCGGTCTCGCCCGAGCAATCCTCGCCATATTCCGGGTCACTTGCGGCGTACTCGGCTTTGACCTTGAATTTCAGTAAATTGACCTGGCTCACGGGCCCGTCATGCGGATCGTCGCGAAAGGCACGAAACTGGTCAGCGGTCGGTTGAAAGGCAGGCATGATCGCGGCTCCTCAGCATTGCGCGCCAATAGTCTCGCGCGGCGCGGATTTTTCAAGCCTCACGAAGCGGCAGGGCGAAGCTCCGGATGTTTCAGGAAGTAACGCTCGAGATAGAACAGACCCGCCGCATGTAGGGCGTGCTGCACATCGAGCTGCTCATAGGCGAGGAAGTCTTCATAGGGGACTTCGAAGACTTCAATTTCCTCGTTCGGGTCCAAAGACTGGCCCGCGGTAGGCGTGCAGCCGAGCGCCAGAAAGAAATGAAGCTCATTGTCCTGAACGGCGGGGTTGGGGTAGCAGGTGCCGATGAGGCGCATCTCGCGGGCTTCATACCCAGTCTCTTCGGCAAGTTCCCGCCGGCCTACCGCTTCCCAATCGCTTTCGCCGGGATCTGACACACCGCCCGGAACCGCGGTCAGGATTTTCTGCGCCGCGTGGCGATACTCACGAATAAGCACGATCTTGCCTTCATCCGTGAGCGGGAAAACCGTTACCCAGGGCGTCTGCTCAATCACATGATAGGTGGGCACAATGTGACCGTCCTCGCGCACGCAGCGATCCGTGCGCACACCGAGATATTGATCGCGAAAGGTCTGTTTGCTTTCGAGGATTTTCCAGGGTTTGATCATGTCAGAGCCCTGCCGGAACCAATGATCCTGGGCAACTTGCTAGCGCTTCCCCAAGCCTGAACATTGTATCCTGATCCTCCGCATATTTGCGCCGCAAAAACTCATCGATGCCGGATTGGTCTCTGTTCAGCTGAAGCTCTGAGTGTCTCAGAAAGTCTTTCTCTCCGAGAATCCGGGCAGACGTCTTTGCGGAACACGTACAGCTTTCTTCGGAGAGGCCGTTCTCCTGACAGACCGAGATCAAGGTGTCCACGGCTTTGTCGACTTCGGTGGCTTGGGACGCCACGGAATTGTCTGCGTCCGATGAAGTGGAGTCATCATTGGTGCAGGCGCTTAGCCCCAAGAGCAAAGCGAGGAGAATCGCGCGCTTAGTCATTTCAAATGCCGATCGAGGAAGTTCATTCGTGTCTTCATCAGATGCGTTCCCAGCGCTTCGCCGCGAATACCGTGGCGCTGACCTGGATAGGTCATCAACTCAAACAGGATGCCGCGTTGTTGTAGTTCCGCCATCAGGCGGGTCGTATTGTCGAACGTGACATTGTCATCCGCCATACCATGAATGAGCATCAGGTTGGGCAGGTCCGTTTCGAGCTTGTCGAGATGATAGAAGACCGAGGACTTTTCATACCCTTCGGCATTGTCCTGCGGTGTATCCATGTAACGTTCGGTGTAGAACGTGTCATAGAGTGCCCAGTCGGTCACGGGCGCGCCGGAGACGGCGGCGGCAAACGTGCCTTCCGGCGCTTGCAATATGGTCATCAGGGTCATGTATCCGCCATAGGACCAGCCCTGAATGCCAACCCGGTCGCCATCGACAAAGGGCTGCGATTTCAGCCAGTCGACCCCGACCAACACATCGCGAACTTCGGGAATACCCATCTGGCGGTAAATGACGTCTTCGAATCTCTTGCCGCGATTGGCCATGCCACGATTGTCGATGCGGAACACGACGTAACCCTGGCGGGAATAGAACTGGTCTGACATCCGCTCCCAGTTGCGATTGACGGTCTGAACGTGCGGGCCGCCATAAATCTCGACCAGCGCCGGATAGGTTTTGCTGGCATCAAAGTCTGGCGGCAACTGGATGGAATAGTAAAGCGTCTGACCATCCTCTGCCGTCAGGGTGCCGTATTCGGGAATCGTGTGGTTTTCGAGATAGGGCGCGTAGGGGTGGCTTTCGTCGAGCCTATTCTCCTCGATCCAGGTGATGAGTGATCCGTCGGCGCGGTAAAGACCCGTCTGCGGGGGTTGATCGGGACTGGAACTGGTCCCGACAAAGGACTGCCCGTCCGGGGCCATCGTGATCGCCCAGGACTTTCCGGCCTCGGTGATCCGAGTGGGGTCGCGTCCTTGAGACTTGTCGCCGGCGCCATGGCGGTAAAGGTGTCGCTCCAGCGGAGTGTCCATGAACGCGGTAAAGTAGAATTCGTCTCCATTCGTCGAAACGAATTCGATCGAATCCACAGCCCATTCTCCTGACGTAATTTCCAATGGCTCTGTTGCGCGAGCGTCCAGGCGTGCCAGATGTCGAAATCCAGACTGCTCAGTTGTCGTTACAAAACCGAACTGTGGGACTTCGCGAAAGTCATTTGACAGATTCACGAAATTTTTCATCGCCTCGATGGGCAATATAGTGCCTCGGCTGAATTCGTCTCCGCGAGCAAAATAGCGACGAGCGATGATTTTTTGTTTTCGGTCCACGTTCTCGATCAACGCGCCATTTCTAGTCCAGTAAAAGCGCGCGAGATATTCAATCTCTTGATCCAGAATCGGTGCGTCCCAGTCGAGCTCGATGGTTGTACCCGTCTCCATATCGCGCACGAAAAGGTCGACAATCGCGTTAGGTCGTCCAGCGCGTGGATAGCGCTGATTGATCACCGTCACGTCTTCGGCGGCAATGTCGAAGCGCGGGATAATATCGACCGTGCTTTCATCGACTTTGGTGTATGCGAGATAGCGATCATCCGGGCTCCACCAATAGCCGGTATAACGGTCCATCTCTTCCTGTGCGACGAATTCGGCGACGCCATAGGCAATGGCCTTGTCCGGCTCGGCTTCCGGGGTCAGGCGGTCTTCCGCACCGCTGGTCAGATCAACGGCATAGACAGCGCCGTCGCGAATGAAGCTCACATATTTGCCGCCGGGCGAAACTTTCGCGTCATATTCGAAGGCATCGGTGTCGGTGAGCTGGCGTGTTTGCGCGCCCTCATCGGTGAGAGTGACCAAGTGTAAATCACCCCCCAGTGGCACCAGGATCGTATCCGCCGTGCCCCAGTCATAGCTGACAATACCTTTGCGTCCGGCGATGCGTTTGCGCTCACGCAAGGCCTTCTCTTCTTCCGAGAGCTCGACCTCTTCGGGTTCCAGCAGTTTGGAATCGACGAGCAGGCTCTGCTCGCCCGTGGTGACGTCAAATTGCCAGAGATCGAAGCGATTGCCTTCATCTTCTCGCGCCTTGAGGAAGGTCACACGTTTACCATCCGGGCTATATTTTACACCCGTGGGTGCCGGGCCTGACAGGCTCGGGCTGGCGAAAAGACGTTCAATTGTCAGGGGTTTCTGGTCGACCATGTTATTCGTTTCAGTGGGCAGAGTTTGAGCCAAAGGAGCCGCGCACGCGCCTGCGAGTATTGCTGCGGCAGGCAAGACACGGAATCTGAGCATGGCATTGGCTAGCGCGCTCTGCCGGACTTGTCAGCCCTTTGAGGCGGGCGGTGAGATGTCGGTCTCTGCAACGAACAGGCCTTCCAGAAAGCTTTGAATCTCTGCAGGCTCCTCGGCATCGTCTCGTCGTGATGCTGAACAAAAAAAAATTTGAACGCGATCGAAACAGAGTAAACCCACCACCACGGAGGTATTCATGGTAAAATGGACAGTGCGCATTGTCGGGATCTTTATGGTCATCCTCGGCGGGTTATTCTGGTGGCTGATGCTGAGCGGCTCGACCGCCGTCAAATCGGCGCCCGGCGTTTTTGATCTTACGGACTGGCAATCGAAAGCCAGTGCACCTGTTGAACAGTTGCCAACCTCCATTCGGATCCTAGAAGTCGGCCGTGACACCGCGCCGCCCTTTGCCGCGCAAGCTGGCCGCTTCGGGGCACCTGTGGCGATGAGTTACAACGCCGTCGCGATCAACTATCCGGACCGGCAGATCATCATTGGCGGCGCTGTGGACCGCCAGACCGCAGAGGGCATGGCGCTTTCCAAGACGGAGTGGCGTTTCAGCGATGCAGCTTACACTGAGCTGACGTCAGCGATGATTGACGCTGAACAAGTCCTGATGACGCATGAGCATCTCGATCATGTCATGGCCATCGCCCGGCATCCGGATGCCGATGCGCTCGCACCAAACCTGGTGCTCAACGCGCCGCAGATTGAAGCGCTTCCGCTCTTTGCTGACGGTGAGCTGGCACCTGCATTGATCTCACTGCAATCAGGCTTGTCCGGCCGCGTTGAAACAATCGCACCCGGGGTCGTGATTGTTCCTGCGCCTGGCCATACGCCCGGTAGCCAGATGGTGTTCATCACGCTGCAGGGCGGGGCCGAGATCCTGCTCATCGGTGACATTGTCTGGAATATGGGCGCCATCCAGGCGCTCAAGACGCGCCCGGTTCTCACCCAGTACATGGTCTTCAGGCCAAACTATGAAGACCGCGCGGCCATCAAACAACAGGTGCGCGCGCTGCACGATATGATGGCTGACAATCCAGAGCTGATTGTCCTCCCCGCACACGACCGCGAATGGCTGATTGCAGCAGCCGCAACAGATGGAATTGAATTCCAGCCAGCGGAATGATTGCAAACGCTTGATTTTCCGGCCCAGCCGCGCCAGTTACCGCCAATCATTTTGACCAGACTTGGCAAGGAGCTGACCGCATGGCCGGACCGCAATATGTTTATCACATGCAGGGCGTCTCGAAGACCTACCCTGGTGGCAAGCAGGTTTTTGAGAACATCCATCTGTCCTTCCTGCCAGATGCCAAGATTGGCGTGGTCGGCGTCAATGGTGCGGGTAAGTCGACCTTGCTCAAGATCATGGCTGGGATCGAAACAGAGTTTAACGGCGAGGCCTGGGCCGCAGATGGCATCAAGGTCGGCTATCTGCCGCAGGAGCCGCAGCTCGATCCCGACCTGACCGTGTTTGAGAACGTCGCGGCGGAGTGCCCGGAAAAGCAGCTGCTCGACCAGTTCAATGCCATCTCGATGAAGCTCGCCGAGGACTATACAGACGAGCTGATGGAAGAGATGACCGCCCTTCAGGAGCAGGTCGATGCCGCAGATGCCTGGGATATTGATTCGAAGATCGAAATGGCGATGGAGGCGCTTCGCTGCCCCCCAGATACCGCGGATGTGAAATCACTGTCAGGCGGCGAGGTCCGCCGCGTCGCGATCTGCCGCCTGCTCCTGTCGCGCCCGGACATGATCCTGATGGATGAGCCGACCAACCATCTCGACGCCGAAACCGTGGCGTGGCTGCAAAACTATCTGATCAATTTCAAAGGCTGCGTGATCCTGGTCACGCACGATCGCTACTTTCTGGATGATATTACCGGCTGGATCCTCGAACTCGATCGAGGGCGCGGCATCCCTTATGAGGGTAATTACTCGGCGTGGCTGGAGCAAAAAGCCAAGCGGATGGAGCAGGAAGCCCGCGAGGATAAAGGCCGACAACGGGCCCTCGCCAAGGAGCTCGAATGGGTGCGCGCCAGCCCCAAGGCGCGTCAGGCGAAGTCGAAAGCCCGTATCCAGTCCTATGAGGAAATGGCCAACAAGGCCGAACGTGAAACCGTTTCGAATGCGACGATCCGCATTCCCCCAGGCCCACGTCTGGGCAACAAAGTGCTTGAGGCGGAGAAGCTGCGCAAAGGCTTTGGCA
>JANSXJ010000421.1 GCA_024743015.1 Hyphomonas sp.
GATCACAAAAGACTTGGAAGAAGACGATACCCTGCCAGCGCTTTATCGCGCTTGTGAGGATCTCAAGGGCGCGTTCGGTCACATCAAGCCAGACTTGATCCCGACACTGTGTGAAATGCTCCGCCGCGGGAACTATTATTCGGCTCTTTGCTATCTCAAGCAGGTGATCGAACTTGAGGCGCAATTGCTGGGGCAGGACAATACAGGCGCATTGGCGGCCTGATCATGGTGTTTCAGCCGGTCATCCCCTTATCAGGCTTTGGAGGCTGGAACTTCCTGCAATCGACCTATGATTCGCAGCTCGATACTTATTCCAAGTCGGCGCAAATCAAGAACGATATCGACTATTTCACGGAGAAGTTTGCCGAGCCGATGGCGGTGGAAGACTTCCTCAGCGATCCGCGCCTGCGCCGTATCTCGATGACCGCCTTCGGGCTCGCGGGTGAGGAATGGAAGACCGGTTATGTCCGCACCATCCTGGAAGAGGTTCAGGACCCGGAAAGCAGTTTTCTGGCGCGGCTCAATAATCCGCAATATAGCCGCTTCGCCGAAGAGATGCGCCCGGTTGACGGCAAGATCCTGCTGACATTGCCCAATCTGCAGGACATCACGGCGCGCTATGCCGCGGAGTCGTTCGAACTGGCCGTAGGCGAACAAGATAATGCGATGCGCCTCAGCCTGAACTATCAGGATGAAATCAGTCAGCTCGTCACTGACGGCTCAACCGATCAGACGGTGCTTTATCGTCTGCTCGGCAGCGTGCCGGTCCGAACCGTGCTGGAAAGTGCGCTCGGTCTGCCAACGGAGATGCAGCAGCTTGATCTCGATCAACAGGCGCGCATCCTTGATGAAAAACTGAAAAGCCAGTTTGGCCTGTCATCGGTTCAGGATCTGAAAGATCCGAACGTCATTGATCGCATGGTCTCACGCTATATGGCGCTGGATGGTCTGAACCGGAGCGCTGCCGCAACAGGGCCAGCGCAAACCGCTTTGGTACTGCTCGGTAATGCCGCCGGCTTCGGCTCGCTTGCCAGTCAGAACCTGTTCCTGAGCCGCTTTTAAGGCGCTTCTACAAATCCAGCCGCCTGGGCTTCCAGCGCTGGCATCAGCAATCCCTTGAGATATTCAAACGACATCTCGATGCCGTTGCTCGGTTCGGTCAGGAACTGGTCCAGACCTTTGTACAACGCGTGGGCGAGGTCAGCTTGTGGGTCTGCCCCGAACTCGAACAGGCCCGCGCGCACCATGGGCGCGATTTCTTCATAGGTCGTCATCAAACGGCGGAAAAGCTGCAGCAAATCATTCTGCTCATCGGTTGCCGCCTTGGGCAGGCTACGAGAGACGCTGCGCAGGACATCAATCGCCGGATAATGTCCGCGTTCCGCAATCTTGCGCGAGAGTACGATATGCCCGTCAAGAATTCCGCGTACCATATCGGCGACCGGTTCTTCAAAATCCGAGCCGGCGACAAGGACTGAGAAAATCGCCGTGATATCGCCGCTGGTCTTCGCCCCCGGACCGGTGCGCTCGGCGAGTTCGGAAACCACGCGAACCGTCGAGGGCGGGAACGCGTTGAGAGCCGGAGTCTCCCCTGCCATCAAGGCCGTTTCACGGTGGGCTTCGGCAAACCGTGTGAGCGAATCGAATAGCAGCAGGACCGAATGCCCCTGGTCGCGATAATACTCTGCCGCGGCCATCGCGCAGTAAGCGGCGCGCTTCTTAGCGCCGGGAGGTTCGCTCGCTGTTGCTGCAACGATTGTGGTCTTGGGCAGGATTTCCGGGGGCAGGACGCTGTCGATGAATTCCTGCACTTCGCGGCTACGCTCGCCGATCAGGGCAATCACAATCCTGTCAGCGCTCATGCCGCCTGCCAGCCGCCCGAGCAGAGTCGACTTGCCCACACCTGAGCCGGCAAATAGGCCGATCCGTTGGCCGCGGCAAATTGGCAAGAGTGTATCTGTTACGTTGAGTTGGGTCGGTAGGCGCGGCCCGAGCGGTTTGCGATCGGCGGGGGACACCGGGGCGCGTTGAAGGGGGGCTGTCACGGCTCTTTGGTCTGCACCCTCCGGTACGCGACGCATCTGTACCTGTCCGCGATAATCGATCAGTGCGCCCAGCCAATTATCGCCAATCTCGACATGGTCCTGGTGAGAGACAAAGGCACGATCGCCAATCCTGAGCGCATCGGTGGAGCTGTACATCAGCACTTTTGCGCCTTCACCGGTCACTGTCATGATTTCACCGATCAGGTGCTGACCGGGTTTTTCAATGATCACGCTGTCGCCGATCCCCGAGGCGTGGCTGATCCCGGCAAGCGAGATCATCCCGGGAAGAATCTCGGTCACCGAGCCCCAAAGGCGTCCGGGCGATGCGAACTGGCTGTGCGTCGTCAAAAGTTAATTAAACCCAGGGTATCTGTTAATCCTTTCTTCAACTTATAGTCGCAAATTTTGCGGAATCGTTAACTTATGGGGATTTCTTGATGCTGTCTGACATGTCGCTCTTCCAGATCTATGGGGCGATGGCGCGGCACGCGGCAGAGGCTCAGAAAACCAGTGCGGGCAATCTCGCGCGGGCGAATGAGCCAGGCTACAAAGCGGTCGAGGTCGAATCCTTTGCCGAGTTCATGACACGCACCAGTCATCAACCGGGTGGCCTGGATTTCTCACAAGGGTTTGAACAGCGCCTGACGACCGGTGCTGCTGCACCAAACGGCAACACGGTTAGCATTGAAGAAGAAGTGTTCAAATCCGCCGAAGCGGTGGGTAAGCACACGATGGCTCTGAACGTTTACACCAAATCCATGGACCTGATGAAACTTGCGCTCGGGCGCCGAACATAGGGCTTAAGTCATGAATCCATTTGATTTTTCCATGCAACAAGCCGTCGCGGGGATGCGGACGCAGTCTCAGCGGATCACGGTTGGTGCAGAGAATGTCTCGAACGCGGATACGCCGGGATACAAGCGAAAGATCCTTGTCAGCGACCCGCCTGCGGGCAGCGAAGTGTCGTTCGCGGCATTGCGTACAGTGCTCGATCAGACCCCTGGCGCGACCGAGTTTAATCCCGAGCACCCGATGGCAGACCCGGAAGGCTATGTGACGCTGTCCAATGTCTCCCTGGTCACCGAAATGGCGGACCTGCGTGAAGCGAGCCGGTCATATGAAGCCAATCTCAACTCATTCCAGCAGGCGCGGACAATGTACAATTCATTGCTCGATGTCTTGCGGCGCTAA
>JANSXJ010000317.1 GCA_024743015.1 Hyphomonas sp.
CAGCTCGCCTGAAGTTCATGAAATCCGAGCGATCGGAGACGATGGCGGTCACAGACACGCTCAAACGCCTCGCCATGTCCCGCGCCGATGTGGCCTTCCAGCTTGAAAGCAATGGCCGGAATGTCTTTCGGTACGCGGCCCATCCGGACACGCCGACAGGGCGTCTTGAGCGCCTGGGCGCCATCATGGGCCGGGAGTTTCGAGAAAACGCTCTGGAGATCGAAGCCGATCGCGAAGGCGTCCATCTGACGGGGTTCGCGGGCTTACCGACGCTCAATCGAGGCAACGCGCAGAAGCAATATCTGTTCGTCAACGGACGCCCCGTGAAGGATCGTATGCTGAATGGGGTCATCCGCGCGGCTTACCAGGATTTCCTGGCCCGGGACCGGCATCCCATGGCCGCTCTGTTTGTCGACCTCGACCCGGAATATGTCGACGTCAACGTCCACCCGGCGAAAACCGAAGTGCGCTTTCGCGATGCCGGAAATGTCCGCGGCCTCATTATCGGAGCGCTGCGACACGCGCTTGCGGCAGCCGGGCATCGGGCGAGCACGACGGTGGCGTCAGCGGCGCTCGGAAAGGTTCAGGCCGAACCCGTTCAGGCGGATGTGTTCCGGCCAAGCACGCTGTGGGCGGACCGGCCGACAGGCGGCGGCGCTTTTTCGCCTGCCTCTGCTGCGCCGCCTCCAGCGTACCGACCGGCTGAGTCCGGGCCCGAAAGCCTCGGGGAGCCCGCGCCACCTGCTTATGAGGGCGGTCTATCCGCGCGTGTTGAGCCAGAGCGAGATGCGGTCATTTCGGATTTCCCGCTCGGCGTCGCGAGGGCGCAATTGCACGAAACCTATGTTGTCGCGCAGACGGAAGACGGCATCGTGATTGTCGACCAGCATGCCGCGCATGAGCGTCTGGTCTATGAGGACATGAAGCGGCAAATGACCGAGGGCGGCGTCAAGCGCCAAGCCTTGTTGATTCCGGATATTGTAGAGCTCAGCGAGGATGAAGCGGCGCGTATCCTGGAACGGAGCGATGAACTGGCCGAGCTTGGATTGGAAGTCGAACCTTTCGGGGTCGGGGCGGTCTGTATCCGGGCGACACCCGCTTTGTTCGGTGAAATGGATGTCGCGGGTCTCGTTCAGGACCTTGCCGATGATTTTGCCGAATACGATGCCGGGCTAGCTCTGAAAGAGCGGTTCGAAGACGTCATGGGCAACATGGCCTGCCGCGGCTCGGTCCGGGCTGGGCGTCGTCTGAATGCCGAAGAGATGAACGCCCTGTTGCGGCAAATGGAGCGCACGCCACATTCCGGGCAATGCAATCACGGGCGTCCAACTTATGTTGAGCTAAAGCTTGCAGATATTGAAAGACTATTTGGACGGCGTTGATTTGACTTCGTGAAATAAGGAAAAATCAACCTAAACGTGATTAGATGGCGGGATGAATAGCTCCGCTATACCTTCCAGAAAGAAGCGCCATCTCAGGGTTTCTGTCGCGCTTGTGGCTGTTGGGTGTCTCGGGCTGCTAGAGCTTTCATTCTTTGCTTTCGCGTCCATCCACGAGTTCAGCCATCGCTTTCTGCTGATTGAGTCTGCGGTCATTTTGCTGGTCACGCTCGGCCTTCTCTTTCTGGTGGCGCGTCAGGACAAAAAGACGGAAGAAGCTGAGAGCATGGCGGAAAGCCAGCTCTCGCATCTCGCTGATTTCGCCACGGACCTTTATTGGGAAACAGACCTTGAAGGTCACGTCATTGCCGCGGGGGGGCGATTGATGAACACCTTCTTCCCCGACATCAATCACGTGCTGGGCAAGCATTATATGAGCGTGATCAAGCTTGATGAGATCGAGCGCAAGAAGATGCTGGACGCCTTGAGCGCGATTAAGCCCTATTCGGATATCTTGTCGGTGTTCAGATCCACGGATGATAAACGCTACTACATCTCCCTGTCGGCGACTCCTCGATACAGCAAGAGCGGAGCGGTTATTGGCTATCTCGGGGTTGGCACCAATGTCACGCGGCGGATTGAGGCGCAGGGACGCCTCAAGCATATGGCCGAGCATGATATGCTGACCGGCCTCGCCAATCGTTATACGTTCCAGAACCGGATCGAGCAGGAGGTTGCTGCGAGCGGTGAAGATGAGAATGTCGCCATCCTTGCGATTGATCTTGATAACTTCAAATCGATCAATGACACGTTTGGTCACCAGACCGGTGACGCCTTGCTGAACCTTGTCGCCAAGCGGTTGCGCAAGGTTATCCGCGGAAAAGACTGGGCCGCGCGTCTCGGCGGCGACGAGTTTGTCGTCGTCTCTCGCGAAGTCGCCAATCCTATGGATGCGTGTCTGGTTGCGGCGCGGATCGTTTCAGCCCTGTCGAGACCGTTCCGGATCGGCGGCTTGGAGCTGACTTCATCTGCATCCGTCGGCGTTGCCTGCGCGCCTCTGCATGCGGACTCGACCCAGTCATTGCTAAAATGCGCCGACCTCGCGCTTTACGAAGCCAAAGGCAGCGGTCGCAGCTGTTATCGCCTGTTCCAAGCGCCGGGCCAGCCTCATTCAGGACCGAATTAGAGGCTCGCCCGCAGCATCCAGGCTGTTTTATCTGCGATTGTCGCGCGCTGCGTCATCAGATCGGCGGTCACGTCATCGCCAGCCTCTTCCGCAACTCGGATACCGTCGCGAGCAGCCCGCGCTACCGCTTCGTGACCACGTGCGAGATTTGCCACCATCGTTTCTGCATCGGGAACGGTTATGTCTGACTCGATCGAGGCGTCCTGCATCATCTCGTTCGAAGATCCAGGTGCGAAATGCCCCAGGGCGCGGATTCGTTCGGCCAGCTCATCCAGCGCTGCCCACAGTTCAGTGTATTGCGTCATGAACACCTCATGCAGCGACTGAAAGCGCGGACCGGTGACATTCCAGTGATAGCCATGCGTCTTGATGTACAGCGCATAGGTTTCGCTCAGCAGGCGCTTCAACGCCCGCGCGGATTTTGTGCGGTCGGTCTCAGAAATTCCAATTTCAACATTCATTGGTCTAACCCTCATTTTTCTTGAGAATCAGTTGGGGATGGCCCCGGTTCGGCGCCAATTGATTATCGATCTCTCAGGTATAGAGGAAATCTATGGAGCGGGCCTATTTCAGGCTGGCACAAAATTTCTGAATGCGTGCCATGGCTTCGGTCAGGGCTTCGGTGGAGGTCGCATAAGAGATGCGGAACGCGGGTGACAGTCCAAACGCCTCGCCCATCACCACAGCAACCTTTTCCTGCTCAAGAAGTTCGGACGCGAAGTCGGAATCTGTTTCAATCCGCTTGCCGGATGGCGCCGTCTTGCCAATCGCGCCGGCGCAGGACGGATAGACGTAGAAGGCGCCTTCAGGGGTTCCGCAGGACAGGCCGTCTGCCTTGTTCAATTCAGCCACCACCATGTCTCGACGCTGTTTGAACACCTCATTGCGCGCCGGTAGGAAGTCATGACTCCCATTCAGGGCAGCAATCGCAGCGTGTTGCGAAATTGAGCTTGGGTTGGACGTCGTCTGGCTGATCACTTTGCGCATGGTCTTGATCAAGGCTTCCGGTCCAGCGGCATAACCGATCCGCCATCCGGTCATCGCATAGGCCTTCGAAACGCCATTCATGGTCAGCGTTCGATCATAAAGACCGGGCGCGACTTGTGCGATCGTTTTGTACTCGAAGCCGTCATAAACGAGGTGCTCATACATATCATCGGTCAGGATCCAGACCTGTGGATGGCGCAGCAGAACTTCACTCAGCGCTTTCAGCTCGGCGCCTGAGTAAGCGGCGCCTGTCGGGTTGGAGGGTGAGTTCAGGATCAACCATTTGGTTTTTGGCGTGATCGCCGCTTCCAAAGCTTCAGGGGTCAGCTTGTACTGCGCGTTCGGACCGCAGGAGACGATGACGGGCGTACCGCCACACAGTTTCACCATTTCGGGATAACTGACCCAATATGGCGCCGGGATCACCACTTCATCACCCTCGTTCAGAGTTGAAACGAGTGCGTTGTAAATGACCGGCTTGCCACCTGGGGCGACATGGATCTGTGATGGCGTGTATTCGAGATCGTTATCGCGCTTAAACTTTGCACAGATGGCTTGCTTCAGTTCTGGGAGTCCGTCAGCGGGCGTGTATTTGGTTTTTCCAGCCCGGATCGCTTCGATCGCAGCCTGTTTGATATGGTCCGGCGTGTCGAAATCCGGTTCACCAGCCCCCAGCCCGATGACATCCTCTCCGGCGGCGCGAAGCTCGGCAGCTTTCGTGGTCACTGCGATGGTCGCGGACGGCGCAACGCGGTTGACGGCATCACTTAGGAAAAGCTGGCTGGCCATGGCAATAAACTCCAATTTGACGCCGCCGCTGTACGCTTCAAATGGGTCGCTTGCAAGCCAACATTAAAAATCATCGATCTATAAAATTTCATCATTTGGGTTAGGACGGACTTGACCAAGTGCGGATATATACAACCGTTAGTTTTATCCATGGCTGGGGCC
>JANSXJ010000062.1 GCA_024743015.1 Hyphomonas sp.
CGACGAGGGGTGTTGCACCACGACATCGCCAGCGCTCAGGCCGTTCAAGACTTCCGCCTGTCGTCCATTCATGCGACCAAGCGAGACCGACTGTAACTGAGCGCGTCCACGCTCGATCCTGTAAACTGTCCAGCCTGAAGTCGTCTTGAACAAAGCTGACATTGGCACGCGGATAACGTCACGCGCTTCCCAAACAAGAATATCTGCGCGAACACGATAACCGTGTCCTAAACCGGGCATGATTGAGTCAAAACGGACAATGACATTCGTGCGCTGTTCTTCGATACCAAGCGCGGAGACCTTCGTGAACGCATAGGGTTCGACTCGCTCAACATATGCCCATTGCGGATCACCGCCCCATCCGCGAACGCGGACCTTGGTGCCCGATAGGATGCGCACGGCATCTTCCGACAGGACGTCAACCACAACCTCGAGATCTGTGGACGCGCCGATCTCCATGATTGGGGTTCCTGCCGCGATAGGACCTTCACTGTCCCGCATTACGCGCAACACCATTCCCGTCACCGGCGACGTAAGCGAAACCACCCCATCGCCAGACGAAGCGCTGGCAGGCATCAGTGCCGCTTCGGCGCGGGTGATTTCGAAACGGGCGACGTCACGGGCGGAGGTAGCAGCGGCCAACGCCGCCCTATGAGTGGTCGCGTTTGCTTCTGCGCGCTCCAGTGCTTGAGTCGAAACCGTGCCTGTTCTCGCGAGGCGGCGCATCCGCTCTCGATCCGCTAGAACTTGATCGAGTTCAGTCTGCCGCAACCGCACGTCCGCGTCCGCCATCCGCAAAGCGGCGCGAGCTGAGTCCACGGCGGCGCGCAGCTGTGCCTGAGTTCGAACATCTTGAATGGTTGCCGTCGACGAATGAATATCGGCCAAACGTGATTCCCCGGCCGAGACACATTCGCCTGGATCGATTTCAATGCGATTGAGGTACCCGGTTGCTGGCGCAGACACGATAAAGAGGTCTCGGACCCGCGCCTCGCCTTCCTCGGTGATGGCAACTTCCATCGGTCCTTGTACGACCTCGGCTGTATCGACCAAAACGGCACGCGGCCAGAATGCCCAAACGCCCGCCAGAAAGGCAACAAATCCAATAATCGTCCAAATCACAAGTCGTGAACGTGACATGGTCTACTCCCGGGTTTTCAGGACCTCGATAAGGTCCAGATTGCGAATACGTTGAGCGACAAGCACGGCGGCGCCGAGGGAAGCGAGAAGCACCACGAGAGCTGAAAATCCGCGCGTTGATGGCGAAAGCGCATAAGGCACGCGGTACAGATCCGTGGACATGCCGAGTACAATGAGATGCGCGAAACCCGCCCCCAAGATGGCGCCGATTGGAATGGCGAACAGGACCAGAAGCGCTTGCTCCCCTAACAGGATGTAGGCCGCCTCACCCCGGGTGAATCCGAGCACCCTCAAACTCGCAAGTTCGCGGCCGCGTTCTGTCAGCGAGATCCGGGCCGCGTTGTAAACCACTCCTGCCGCGATCGCCCCGCCGATCAGGGAATAGATTGTCATCATGATCGTGATCGTATCTTCAAGCGTTTCATTGAAGGTGTCGATGACCGAGGACCGCAGCGCGACGCTGGCGACCTGTGGACGATCCAAAACCGCATCACTGAACGCCGCGGCGCGGTCCGGATCGAGCATCAAGTATGCGCCGGAAACCACACGCGTTTCGCCGAGAAGACGACCAAGCGTGTCGAGATCCATATAGGCAGAATAGCCAATATACTCATCGGCCAGAGCGGTGACGGACAATTCCAGCGTTGGCCGGTTCCCTTCCAGCACTTCAACAATCAATCGGTCGCCGACATCGACGGCCAGCATTTCTGCCAGCTGGGTCGATAGTGTCAGACCGGCTTCCGCAACACCGAGCATTTGGCCATCAGCATCGAGCAGGCGTTTGGCTTCTGATCCCGCCTTTATTGCGGTGATCGAACCGCGTTCAGTGTGAACGCCATTCCGAAAACGCACATAGACCCCGCGATTGGGTTCTACATCAAGGACACCCGGCAAGCGCTTTAGTTCCGTGACCGCATCATAGCCTTTCACTTCAGCAAACGTGACGGCGGCATCAAAGACGTCTGTGCGATAGTAGATCGTATCGATCATCTCATCTGTGGAATCAAACGCAAACAGCGTCCCGACCAAAAGCGCCATAGCCGCCGCGATCCCAAACACGGTCATCAATGCTCTGGCCGGCCAACGCGTGCTATGGCGAAGGATCATGCGTGTGGGTTCATCAAGCCGATCGAGCAACCAGCCGGGCAGCAATCCGCCGCGTTTATAGACCGTAGGCGGTGCGGGATTCATTGCTTCTGCCGGCTTCAGGCGCGCCGCTTTGAGAGCCGCACTCATCGCGCCCAACACGGCAGCGAAAATGGCTGCGCTTGTCCCGCTGGCATAGGCGGTTGAATCGATGACTTGAACGATTTCGGGAAATCGCATCGTGTCCGAGTAAATATAGGTGGTTAGCCGCGCCAATTGCCGACCGATCAAAAGCCCACCAATCACGCCGAACAGGCTCAGCACGATCGCCATTTTGATATAGTGGCTCGCAACCTCGGTATTGGTAAAACCAAATGCCTTCAGCAATCCGATCTGTTGGCGCTCGACCGCAATCAAACGCGACAGAATTGCATGGATCAAGAAAGCCGAGACGATCAGGAAGACCGGCGGGATGATGCGAGCCATCGCCACCAATTGACCCATTTCTGATTCCACAAACGCGTTCGAAAACTGAGTGTCACGACCATAAGCACCAATCGCACCATAGGGCGCTAAAAGCCGATCCATTTCATCTATGACGTCTTGCTCTATGGCGTTAGGAAGCAAAGATACCGTGACATTGTTGAACGCCCCATCGAGGTCGAACGCGCGCTCCAAAGCCTGTCGCCGCATCCAGAACACGCCAAAACGTTTATCATCCGGCAGCAGACTGCCGATCCCTAGTGTCCAGACATATTCCGGACTGTCGCCAATCCCGACAATCTCGATATCGCGCGCGCGCCCATTGAGAACCGCTCGCACCGTATCGCCCGGATGATAATCATGGGCTTCGGCAAAAGCCCGACTGATAATCGCTTCTTCAGATCGGGACAGGTTTGGCCATCGTCCTTCATAGACGATGAGATCATTTAGAAGCGGACGCCCTTCATCCGGCAATGACACCAATTGAGCATTCGCCGGCTCGCTAAGACGTTCGATATCGAGGGTCACGATCCGGGTTATGCGCGTCTCAGCGGATTTCACGCCAGGAATCTCGCGCAGGTCGGCCAGCATGCGATCTGGCGCGCGCTTCACATCCGCGAACACCTCGGCGAACCGATAGCGATCATAATAAGTACTGCGGCTTTCTTTCAGCGAGGCGAGTGAGCCGAGCGCCATAATCATGATCCCGACACCGCAGGCAATGATGATCCCAACAGCCAGCCCCTGACCCCGCAGACGCCAAAGATCTCGGAGCAGCTTCCGGTCGAGTGCTGAGAGCAAAGCTACCATGACAGCTCCGAAGGTTTCCGGCGACGATTCATCGCCTGTTCTTCGGAGATCATGCCGTCTGACAAGCGGATCACCCGATCCGACATTTCGGCGATTCCAACATTGTGGGTAATGATGAGCGTGGTGGCGCCAAGCTCCTCATTGACCGTCTTGAGCGCTTCCAGCACTTGCACACCGGTCCGGCTATCCAGCGCCCCGGTCGGTTCATCGCACAAAAGCAAGTTTGGACGTTTGGCGATCGCCCGGGCGACTGCAACGCGTTGCTGCTCCCCGCCTGACAATTGGGCTGGAAAGTGATGAATGCGCTCGCCCAGTCCGACCATGCGCAGCGCTTCTTCGGGAGCGATCGGGTTTTTTGAGATTTCCGTCACTAGCGCCACATTTTCGCGAGCGGTCAGACTCGGAACGAGATTGTAGAATTGGAAAATAAACCCAACATGCGCTCTACGAAACTGCGTCAGTCCGGACGGGCGCAGGCCTGTGATGTCTTCGCCCATAAACGTGACCGTGCCGGTGGTTGGCGTATCGAGCCCGCCAATGATGTTCAAGAGCGTTGATTTCCCACTGCCCGAGGCGCCCAGCATGACAATCAGTTCGCCGCGCTTTATGGTAAGGTCGATGCCACGCAGCGCATGCACTTTGACCGCGCCTGTTTGATAAACTTTGGTCAACCCGCGCACCGATAGGAGCGTGTTGGCATCCGCATCGTTCGTGCGAAGAAGGGCTTGCGTATCGGACACGTTCTAGTGCGCCAGAAAAAGCGCGCGATCAGCGTGTTTCAACATATGTCGCGTCGTGCCGCCAAGTAGCGTCTCGAACAATCGCGCGTGGGAATAGCCCCCCATGACAATGAGATCACTGTTCGTAGCTTCGGCCTGATTAAGCAGTCGCTCGGCAATTGGCCGTTTCGGCCAATCAACAGTCCGCGCTTCAGACTTAATCCCATGACTGGTCAAATAATGCGCGACGCTCTCGGCTGAGGGCATTCCAAAATCAACCTCCCCGACTGTCGCGACGTGGACTTGCTCAGCTCGCTTCATCATCGGCAGAGCAGATTGAAGGGCTCGGGTCGCCGGCATGCTGCCATCCCACGCCAAAAGAATGTGCTTCGGCATATGAGCGAGTCCACTCGTTGGCACGACGAGGACCGGACGACCCGACTCCATCAGCAATCCCTCAAATAGGGGGGTATCCCGCGGCTCATGTGTTTTGTCTGGAAGCGTAATGACCGTCAGGTCGCAAATACGGGCGAAGTGTGCCATGGCCTGAATTACCAAGCCCGTCGTGTCACTCCAGCACGCGGTTTTCTTGGGTTTTGCACTCGCTTCTGAAAACGGCATGATCCGCAATCCCGCGGTTTCGCAGCAGGCTTCAAAGATTGCTCTCAGCTTTTTCGCGTGCTCGGCTGTTGCGGCGTCGAACTGTTCGGCCACCGCCACCGGTGCCGACGACATGCTGATTGTGTGGTAAGCATAAGGCGCATAAGCGACAAAGGGCGCTCGAACATGTTTGGCATGCATATGCGCTCCAAACGCGTCGGCGACCATGATTGCACTTTCTAAGATTGGCTTCGCCGTCTCGTCGAATTGCACCGGTGCGAGTATGGTCTTGTAATCAATCATCATGACCTCCGTATTTCCCGATTAGGTTTTGCGTGAGAATTGAAGGTCGGGATTTGATCCAGTTCAAAACCCAACGGAAAAGGTTGCCGTCGAACCAGCGCGCATTTCGAACATTCCAGTCACTTGATGCGCATCAAATACGGATCGGGTTGGGAATGGTTTGAAAAGATCAAACGCCAACCTGATCTTTGACCATGACAAAACACAACCCTTCTAGAAACGACGCAAACTTGACGAAGACGCGATCGAGACCCCATCGAGTTGAACCGCAAGATCTTCGGCGTGCGTGTGATCCGTCTAAACTCAAACTAGATGCGCCAATCGCACCTTTTGTCGGTCAAGACCGGGCGCTTTCAGCCGTCACGCTCGCCACCGAGATGCAGCAGAAAAGTTACAATCTTTTCGTCGCCGCGCCGAAAGATGTCCCGGTGCGAGATGGTTTGAGACCAATCTTATCGGCAGCGAAGGCGTCTAAAAAGCCAAAGTTCGACTTCGCGTACGTTTATAATTTTGCAAATCCGTCAGCCCCGAAACTGCTTATGTTACCTGATGGGTCTGCTCCAATCGTCGCAAAGGCGTTCGAAGAACTTGTCGAAGACTTGCGCGAAGCCATCCCGGCGGCGTTTGAAAAACCTGAAGTGCAAGCCCGCCGCCGCGCCCTCGAAAACACGTTTAAAGAACAACAGGAAAGCGCGTTTGAGGCGCTCGGCCAAGAGGCTGAAGAACGTCACGTCGCGATTATGCGCGGCCCGATGGGGTTTTCCCTGGTCCCGACCAAGGACGATGAGGTCTTACAGCCATCCGATCTGAAAGAACTCAATGAAACTGAGCAAGAGGAACGCAAAGCCACGCTGTCTGAGTTTCAAGAAAAGCTCCAGGAGATCGTGAGGGCGATTCCCGAGTGGGAACGCGCGCTTCGATCGGATCTGAGAAGACTCAAGCAGGAGACCATCGAAGCCGCCATTACCCGATCGATTGAGGCCGTACGAAAAGACTTGTGCAATATCGACGCCGCGTGCGCGCACCTGCAAGCCGTGAAACAGGATTTGATCCAGAATGGTGAATATATTTTTGCGCTCACCAACATCGATGGCTCTGAGCCTGGGGCTTTATCAGACGTATTAGACTCGCAAAATCCATTTGAACGCTACAGCGTCAATGTCTTGGTCACCCGATGTTCGTCGGACCCTGGCGTGCCGGTGGTCGAAGAACCCAATCCAACGCTTGCCCATCTGGTTGGCCGGGTCGAACATCGCAGCGAGGGCGGCTATCTCACGACAAGCTTCAAGCTGATCAAGCCAGGCGCGCTACATCACGCAAATGGCGGGTTTCTCATCCTCGATGCACGGAGTCTCTTATCCGAACCGATGAGTTGGCGCGCTTTAAAACGGGCTTTGCAAAGTGAGACGATCAAAACCGAGAATCTTGCTGAAGCGCTCAGCCTGACCAGCACCATAACGCTGGATCCGGAACCCGTCCCATTGTCGGCGCGGATCATCCTGATTGGCGACGCTTGGATCTATCATGTGCTGTCGACCTATGATCCGGAATTTAGCAGCCTGTTCAAACTGTTTGCCGATTTTGACGGATCGATTGAGCGCACGGAAGCGAATGAGAGCTTGCTCGCGGCGACATTGAAGGACCTGGCGCGGGCAAACCAATTGATCGAACCAGAGCCGGCCGCTTTAGCGGCGTTGATTGAAGATGCGGCCCGTGATGCGGCAGACGCCAATCGACTTTCGGTGAAGACAGAGCGATCTTTGGAAGTCCTAGAAGAAGCCCATCACTACGCCGCCACCGCGGCGCGAAAAACGATTACTCAGGGCGATGTCGAAAAAGCTCGGACCGAGCAAGCCTATCGCGCCAGCCGAGTAAGGGACCGCATGCAGGAGCAGTTGATGCGCGGAATTGCTCTGGTCCAGACGGAAGGGCACCGCGTCGGGCAGATCAATGGATTGAGCGTTTACGAACTTGCGGGGGCCGCCTTCGGAAAGCCGAACCGGATTACGGCCCGAACGCGCCCCGGCAATGGAAACATCATCGACATTGAACGCGAGGCACGACTCGGCGGCCCGATCCACTCCAAGGGCGTGATGGTCTTGTCCGGGTATCTCGCTGGCAAGTATGTCTTAGACGCCCCGTTTTCCTTACATGCTTCAATCGTCCTGGAGCAGTCTTATGGCGGGGTTGAAGGCGATAGCGCCTCGCTCGCAGAACTCTTGGCCATCCTGTCCGCAATTGCCGATCAACCAATCGATCAATCGATCGCCATCACCGGGGCGGTCAATCAGTTGGGGGATGCGCAAGCGATTGGTGGCGCAAATGAGAAGATTGAAGGTTTTTTCGATCTCTGCCGGGACCGCGACCTGACTGGCGAACAAGGCGTCATCGTTCCCGCCAGCAATGTGCAACACTTGATGCTGAAACCGGACGTCGTGCGCGCATGTGAAGCCAATCAGTTTTCAGTCTATGCGATCGAGCATCTCGACGAAGCCATTCCGATCCTGTTTGGCCAATCGAGCGAAGAGCTCCATAATTTGGTGGAAGCGAGGCTGCTCAGTTTTGCAGCGGCGATCAAAGGGCGTAAGGACCAATTAGACGCCCCGGCTCCGCCAATCGATCCACCGCCTTTCGCACTCCCAGACGAGGTGCCGCCGGAGCCGCCCCAGGAAACCCCACCCAAATCACCTCCGAGAAAATCAAGCGCCGAAAGGCTTGGTGATGGCTGATCAACCCCTTTCAACCGACACCATCCTGATCAGCTTCTTGTCGCAGGACGACGAGCAATCCGAGCTTACCACGCTAGCGCTCGTACGCCGCATGTCGCGTAATTGCAGAATCCTATTGATAGAAGACCGCGATAGCGCCGAAGCCTCTCAAGCCGGAGGAGTTGCACACGAACGGGCGCAGCGCCTCAAACAGTTTGCCGACCGCATGGACCTCGCTCTCAATGTGACGGTTTGTGAGTGGCGAAACAGTCTTGAAGAGCTGCGCAAACGTGCGGTTGATGATGTGATCGTGCTCAACCCACCTAAGTCCGCACTTGAGCGCCAGACTCTGGTGTTTCGGCAGGTAGAAAAGCTTCTTCGGTCACTGCCCAACGATGTGTTGTACACGCCCGCGCAAGTCGCGAATGAGGGTAGTGAGATTATGGCCTTTGCCAACTCGCTCAGCGTCGCAAACACGAAACGACTCGCGCAATTGGCGGGTCCCGACAAACAGCTCAATACGTTCAAATTCGAAGGCTTGGCGGAGATAACACAACCGCACAGTTCGATGCGGCTCGACCTGCAAGCACACCCTCCTGCGATGCTGCTAATCGAACATGCCGTCGCCCGACAAACCACGATTACCTATTCGCGTCTCGCTGCGGTGTTGGAGGTCCCGGTACTGGTTGTCACACCAGGCTCCGATGATGGCGATTCGAATTGATCCTGATCAAGCCGCAACCAGGACGAGCTCTGATAATCACAGTGCATCTGAAACTTGGTGGAAAGCGACCGCATGAGTGTATCAGTACGATTTCTAGGCGGCGCTGGCACGGTGACAGGCTCAAAGTTTTTGATCGAAGCCGAGGGTCAGCGTGTGATGATCGATTGTGGTCTTTTCCAAGGCTATAAGCAGCTCCGACTTCGCAACTGGAAACCCCTGCCTGTCGATCCAGCGCGGGTCGATGCGGTGGTGCTCACACATGCTCACATTGACCATTCCGGCTATGTGCCCGTGATGGTCGCGAATGGATTCTCTGGTCAGGTCCATTGCACCGAAGGCACACGGGCGCTTTGCGAATTACTCTGGCTCGACAGCGGATATTTGCAAGAACGCGAGGCCAAGGCCGCCAATCGCGGTGGCTACACAAAGCACAAACCCGCGCGCCCGCTTTACAACAAGGATCAAGCCGAAAAGGCGCTGCCTAACCTCTCACCTCATCCCTTCCACGAATGGGTGAGAGTGACCACCGATATAAGAGTGCGGTTCCAACTCGCTGGCCATATCCTCGGCGCGGCGATTGTCGAGGTCGACGCTGGCGGCAAGCGGCTGGTTTTTTCAGGGGACCTTGGTCGACCTGACAACCCGATCATGCAATCCCCAGCGCCAATCAATCATGCGGATTATCTCTTCCTGGAGTCCACCTATGGCAATCGGGATCATCCCGACACTGATCCGGAAGCAGCGCTGCGGGACATCATTCTCCGGACCGAGAAACGTGGCGGCTCGATCATAATCCCTTCGTTTGCTGTCGGGCGCGCGCAATCGCTCTTATACCATTTGAACAACCTGTTGACGCGCAAGCAAATCCCGGACCTTCCAGTCTACTTGGATAGCCCAATGGCTATCGATGCCAGCGATATCTTTTGTCGACACACAGATGGGTTGAGGCTGACCGCGAATGAAGCGAGGGCGGCTTGTGGTCTCGCAACCTTCACCCGCAGCACCGAAGCCTCAAAAGCCTTGGATATGGACCGCCGCCAAAAGATCATCATCTCAGCTAGCGGCATGGCGACGGGAGGGCGTATTCTGTTTCATCTCAAAGCCTATGCGGGCGACCCGAAGAACACGATCCTGTTTGCAGGGTTTCAAGCCGGCGGTACGCGAGGTGCTCATATGCTGGAGGGGGCGCAGGAGATCAAAATCCATGGCCAGTATCATCCGGTTCGCGCCGAGGTCGCCAATCTTCATATGCTATCGGCCCATGCCGATCGGAATGAAATCATGACCTGGCTGGAGGGGTTCGAAACCCCGCCAAAAGAGACATTCGTCATTCATGGCGAACCAGACGCTGCTGACAGCTTGCGTCATCGCATTGAAGAGCAAAAAGGCTGGTCCGTGACAGTTGCCGAACACAATGAGCATGCGGACCTCTGAATGACAGATCAGGCTGGAAAACCTGCTTTGATTGCGCGCCGGTTGGGCATCGACTCCCAACACGAGGCGATCGCGTTCGTTCAGCAGGATTGCGCTGCCTGTAAATCTGAAGGCTTCTCAGCCCATTCCCGCGTGCTCTTGCAAAATGGGTCATCAGAAATCTTTGCCACGCTGCACTATGTAACAGGCGATCTCGTTAGCCCCGAAGAAATCGGACTGTCTGAGATTGCCTGGCAGCGTCTGAACCTGTCAGTGAGCACCCCGCTGACAATTTCTCACCCTGCGCCGCTGACGTCTTTCGCCGATGTGCGCGGCAAGATTTTTGGCCAACGCCTCACCGAGCGAACCAGCCTCCAGATTATTCAGGACATTGTCGAGGGCCGCTATTCTGACATCCAACTATCGGCCTTTGTCACTGCCTGTTCCGCGCGCGTAATGGACGGCGATGAGACCATCGCTCTGACCCAAGCCATGGTCGACACTGGCCGGAAACTGGATTGGGATGCTGAAATCATTGCTGATAAACACTGTGTCGGCGGCCTGCCTGGCAATCGAACCACACCGATCATTGTTTCGATCGCGGCCGCGAACGGCCTGATCATGCCAAAGACCTCCTCCAAGGCGATCACCTCCCCCGCCGGCACCGCAGACACTATGAGCACGATCACCAATGTCGCGCTGTCTGTGGATGAGATGAAGACCGTCTTAGCCGCACAGAACGCTTGTTTCATCTGGGGTGGAAGTGTCGATTTCAGCCCCGCTGATGACAAGCTGATCCGGGTTCAGAAGGCGCTCGATCTCGACAGCGAAGGACCTCTGATTGCATCGGTTCTATCCAAGAAGGTTGCGGCCGGTGCGACGCATTTGGTGCTGGATATTCCAGTCGGCCCAACCGCAAAAGTGCGTAGCATTGAAGCAGCAGATTCCTTGCGCAGACATTTCGAGGAAACTGCTGCCCATTTTGATATTCAGTTGAATGTGCAAATCACCGATGGCCACCAACCGGTGGGACGCGGTATCGGCCCGGCCTTGGAAGCGCGCGATGTGCTCGCCGTGCTTCGAAACGCCCCAAACGCGCCGCCGGAATTAAGAGACCGCGCCTGTTTGCTCGCAGGCGCTCTGCTGGAATTGACGGGCGTGGCGGAGCCGCAATCCGGCACGCAGAAAGCCCGCGATACCCTGGAATCAGGTGAAGCCAACAAGACGTTTGAAGCGATTTGCCAAGCCCAAGGCGGCTTTCGAGAGCCCCCCGTGGCTGAGCATTTGCGCGCCGTGACCGCCCCTCGCAAAGGTCGCGTCGCGCAATTCGATAATCGGCGTTTGGCCAAAGCCGCCAAGCTGGCTGGCGCGCCCGAGGACGCGGAGGCAGGCATCGACCTGCACGTCTATCTCGGCGATGTTGTCGAACAGGGCGACCCGCTCTTCACCCTGCACACCCAATCCCCAGGCGAGATGGCGTATGCCCTCGATTATGTCGCGTCTAATCCGGGAATCGTGGAGCTGACATCGCCATGAGCTCAATGATCTTTTCCATGCCGAATGCACACGACCTTGCCAGCAAGATTGCTGCGCGATTGGGGATCCCACATGGCCGAGCGGATCTGCATACGTTTCCAGATGCAGAATCGCTGTTTCGCATTCTCGATGCAGTCGAAGATCAACACATTCATCTGGTCGCGCGGCTGGACGGCCCGGATGACAAAATCATGCAGCTCTTATTGCTCGCAGACGGCCTGCGGCAGTATGGGGTAGCCTCCGTCAAGCTCGTCGCGCCCTATTTACCCTATATGCGCCAGGACATTGCGTTCAATCCGGGTGAGGTAATCAGCGCGAAAGTCTTCGCCAATCTGATTTCTCAGCACTTTGATGGCTTGTTAACGGTGGACCCGCACTTGCATCGCTTCGCGTCGCTCAGCGCCTTATTTGAGGCACCGAGCAAAGCCCTATCGGCGACCACAGAAATGGCCCGCTGGATTGCTGAAAACACAAACTCTCCGATCATTGTCGGACCCGATAGCGAGAGCGAACAGTGGGTCAGAAAAATCGCCGAAGCCTTGGATGCGCCTTACACAACCCTGCAAAAGGTGCGTCATGGCGATCGGGACGTTGAAGTATCGGTCGATCATCTCGACCTGGGCACCGCCCACTCGATTGTACTAGTGGACGATATCATCTCATCCGGAACAACGCTGTTGAAAGCCATAGCGTTCATTCAGCGCCATCATTCAGGTCTCGACCTGAACATTTGCGCGGTACATTGCTTGGCCACTTTAGAAACGCTCGATCAGCTGCGCGCGGCAGGTGCCCGCAACCTCGCGGCCAGCAATAGCATTGAAAGCTCGATTTGCGGGTTTGATCTCACCGACACGATAGCCGGTGCCCTGAACGCCAATGGACTGATCAAATCTTAAGCGCCGCGCTCAAAAATCTGCCTGATCCGGCGCGGCAAAGCGTGTTCAACATGTTGCATCTCGTCCGCCGAGATGTGGCTTTTCATCGTTTTAAATACGGCCTGAGCGACGCGTTCTGTGTCGACTCCAGGATAGTTCTGAAACGCGTCCTGGATCGGCTTCGTGAATGACTCCACGTCCCGATCCAGTGTCTCGGCCCGGCCAGGCCGCCACCCTTCAAAAAACACGCCCCGGATCAGTGTTGGCAATTGCGCTGACAGGTGGGCGGCCGTTTCTATTGGAATGTGATCGCGAAGCGCATGCAGAGTGACCCGCAGCGCGCGATAAGCATCTTGCCGCTCGGTCCAATGGCACGCGACCATGATCTGCTTCAGCCAGATATTTGTCGTGTGCACCGTATCATCGATCTGACTCAAGCCTGTTACACTCATAGCGTCCTCTTACGGCCATTCACCTTTAGTGCCTCGCGCATATAAGAGGGCGACATATGGTCGAACGACGCCTCGTGCTTCGCTTCGTGAACCGATCAACCATATGGGTCCTCATTCGCTGACTCATTCGTGAGACGGCGGACGCTCTGACGTAGACCGGGAACACCGGATCGTCAGAAGAAGCCAGCCAATCGACACCTTAGAAGCGCATTGCGACACAGGGTTTGATCGACATCAATTCACCGACAGAGCGTATGACGGACAGTGCTGATCGCAGCACATGCCCTGCGCTTGGAAAACGGATCTGACCAAATGTCATCACCGCTCGGTTCGGATATACAACAGGCGCACTTACGCCGTCGCCTGACGCTTCCCCTGCTGATCCTTTACGGGTTGGGCGTCACCGTTGGGGCAGGCATTTATGTGCTAGTCGGGACCACTGCGGCTAAAGCCGGAGTGTATGCGCCGATTTCGTTCCTGGCGGCTGCAATCGTGGTGGCGTTTACCGGGTTTTCCTATGCCGAATTGAGCGCACGATTTCCAGTAAGTGCTGGCGAAGCCGCCTATGTAAAAGCCGGGCTCCGGTCCAAACGAATTGCTTTAATTGTTGGTTTGGCGGTTGCGAGCGTCGGCATCATTTCAGCGTCCGCAATCACTGTCGGCGCCAGTGCCTATTTGCAAGACCTGACGGGTTTGGACTCACGCCTTCTTACGGTCTTTATCGCCTTAGTTTTGTGCGGTGTTGCTGTATTAGGTGTCTTGGAGTCCGTCGCGATGGCTGCGGTGTTTACAGTCGTCGAGATTCTGGGACTATTTCTGGTTTTGGCGTTTGGATTGGGCGGTCATCCAGAACTGTTAATGCAGCTCGATCGACTCGTTCCACCGTTTGAGGGTGAGGTCTGGCTTGGAATCGGCGCCGCCAGCCTTTTAGCCTTCTTTGCCTTTGTCGGGTTTGAGGACCTCGCCAATATTGCCGAGGAGGCGATAGATCCGGATCGCAACATGCCGAAAGCGATTATCTGGACGCTGATCCTTGCGACGGTCTTATATCTTGCGGTTGTTTCGGTGGTGGTTTTGACCGTCCCAATAGATGCCCTGGCAGAGTCCGCCGCTCCCCTCAATTTGATGTTCACCGATGCCCCACCGTCGCTGCGTGCGAGCTTCAATCTAATTGCGTCTGTCGCAACGTTGAATGGGGTTCTGATTCAGATGATCATGTCGTCGCGCGTCATTTATGGATTGGCCAAACAGGACCAACTTCCGGAAACGTTCGGCTATGTTTATCCCCGCACCAATACGCCGGTCGTGGCGACGGTTCTCGTGACAGGCCTGGTCCTCCTTCTCAGCCTGTTCTTACCGATCGAGCGCCTGGCCGAACTCACGTCTCAGATCGCCCTCGCGATCTTTGCGACAGTGAATTTGTCTTTGATCTTTCTAAAGCGTCGGCACGCGCAACGCGAAGTCGGTTTTACGGTACCAATGGCCGTACCAATAATCGGCTTCGTCACCTGCCTGCTCTTGTTGGCATTCGGGTTGATTTGAGCGTGTCGGCTACGGGTTGAGCCACCCGTTCAGCCAGGCGTTTACGTCTGACCAGTTGGTATATTCCCGGTCGTGATTTGGATCTGCGTCCGGGTCCTTCTTGGCGAGGATGCGCCGCATCA
>JANSXJ010000458.1 GCA_024743015.1 Hyphomonas sp.
ATGACCGTTAACCGCGCCCTTGAAGACAGCTTGATGGATGCTCCGGTCAAAGTCGATGTCGTACTGGGTGAAGCGCGGGTGCCTGTTGAAGAGCTGATGTCACTCTCAGAGGGTGAGATTGTCGCCCTGGAAAACAGCACGACTGATCTGGTCGATATCTATGTATCAGACCGCCTGATGGCGCGCGGACGGCTGGTTGTCGCTGACGGACAACTTGGCGTGACCCTGAGCGAAATCGTCGACGGACGATCGCAGGGCTTCGCCTAAGGGCCGCCCTCACCAGACACTTAGCGGCCGGAACGCGCTGCGGCTTACCAGAAGCCCGTCGATACCTGCGCAGGCAGGTATCCAGGGATTGGTTCCAGCCGCCTTTCTTAAACGCAGAGTTTTACCCTTGGACACCTGCCTTCGCAGGTGTCTCCGGAACAATAAGTTCCGCGACCTCGGTTAAGCTCTGAGCGTCCAAATCTGTCGACTCAGAATTTCGCGTTGACAGTACGCCGACGGTCTATTAATTGAACCTGTTCATTTAATCCTAAGTCCACTTCTCAAGGCTCCCGGAGACACCACATGGCGCGTTCAGAGCAGCAGCATTCGGGCAATCGACGTATTCCCAAACAGGCGCGGGTCGCGCGCTTCATCGAAACCTGGCTCGGAGCACCGCTGCACGCGCTCGAAGTCATCCTGAACTGGATACTGGTGAAGCCGACCCGCTGGTTCTGGCGCCACCTCGATCGCCTCTCCTACAAGCTGGAAGGCACATTGCTGCGCAAGATTCTCTCACACACCGTCTTTCCGTTTACGATCCTGCTGGCACTCTTCCTCGGCTTCAAACTCGTCGAGAACGGGATTAGCAGCCTCACCGTTCTCGGTTTCGCCCTGATCCCGATCGTGTTCGGACTGTATTGTGCGCCGCTTGAGCGCTTGATGCCCTACAGCCGAAAATGGCTCGAAGGTGGCAATGATACTGCGGTCGATACAATCATGTATGTGTCTGGCGCTTTTTGGAGCGGGATCTCCGGTCTGATTGTCAGCGCGCTGTTCATTGTCGGCATGGTCGAAGCGCTGGAGCCTTATGGTCACGATCTCTGGCCCAATCACTGGAACCCGATTGTGCAGGTCTTCCTGTTCATCCTGATCAAGGATTTCTTCCGCTACTGGTTCCATCGCGCCTTGCATGAAATCCCGGCCCTGTGGCGGATCCATGCGGCGCACCATTCCGTGGAGCGGCTCTACTGGCTGAATGGGATCCGCGCTCACCCGCTGGAAATTATCAGCCAGGCGCTCTGGTATGCCATCCCGCTGGCGCTGGTCCAGCCGTCCGCGGAAATTGCACTGGTCGCCGTGATCATGCAGCTCAGTATCGGGATTTTCCAACACTCCAATATCGATCTGGAACTCGGCTGGTGGGAGTATGTCTTCTCCATCGGCGACAATCATCGCTACCATCACTATCCCGACAAAGGGATCGGGGATTCCAATTATGGCGGTGAGTTCATCATCTGGGACATTCTGTTCGGCACATTCCACAATCCCCGCGACGAGCGTCCGCACGACAATATCGGCATCGGCACCGCACCGGAGTACCCAATGACCGTGGCTGGTCTCTATATTGCGCCATTCATGCCCAATCAGAAGGATGTGTTCCGCACACCGTCCGCGTCGTCGAATGATGAGATTGCCGACGCTCCAAATGCCAGCGAAACGTCATTGCAGCCGGCGGAGTAACACCGCCTGGCTGACCGTCGGCACATGTAAACTTATCCACAAATCGAAGACTTCTGTGAAAAACTAACAAATCAACAGATTCTGTTAACCATTTCGCTCCAACACTCGCCATCACTAGAGTGGAGTGTGCCGTATGCGAATGAAGATGTTTGCCGCTGAGTCCCTCGAGGCTGCAAAGGCAATGATCTTCGCGGAGATGGGCGATGATGCAATCATCTTGTCCGAACGCGAAGTCCCTGGGGGTGTTGAAGTACGCGCGGCGACTGACAAAATGGGCGGCGGCATGGTGCCGAGCGAGTCTCGCATTCTGACCCGCCTTGGCGCAACGCCTCCACCAAGATTGGTTGAAAGCCCGGTTCGAAATCGCGTGCGAGACGCCTTGCTCTGGCATGGCGCCCCTCAGCGATTTGCAGATCGTATCGCCGATGCCGGAATGACCACTGCGTTTGAAAACGGAGAGCCGAGCGCCGCCATCGCGGCCGGTCTGGAAAGTACGATTTCCTGTGACCCGATCCCACCGGTTCCGCATCGCAATATTGTATTGGTCGGTGCCCCGGGACATGGCCGCACTGCAACCGCCGCGAAACTGACCCGCCGGGCCTCTGTCGCCAAAGCGGAGGTGCTTCCCGTCGCTGCTGACCTGGACCTGACCGCCGGCGGTGCCCAACTTGCGGCTTACCTTGAAAAGGAACAGGATCAAATTCGTTCGGCGACCAATCCGGACGAATTGTTCAAGCTTCTTGCGACCATTCAGAATGAAGGTCAGCGCTGCATTATCGATATGCCAGCGATTATCCCATTCGATCAGGAAGACATGGCCAGCTTGCAGGACCTGCTTGCCGTGATCGATGCCGAACCTGTGCTGGTGATCAGCGCCGAAGGCCACCCCGAAGACTTAAGCGAAGCGGCACGCGCCTTTGCGCGCTGCGGCGTTCGCCGGGCGATTGTTACCAAACTGGACGTAACGAGACGCAGAGGCGGAATTGTCTCGGCTCTGATCTCCGCAAAAATCGCCTTTTCTCACCTTGCCATCACACCGTTTATCGGCGGTGGGCTGGTCCCCGCGACGCCAACACGACTGGCGCAGTTGCTGACAGAAGACGCACCTGCCCATGTCGCTCTTAA
>JANSXJ010000050.1 GCA_024743015.1 Hyphomonas sp.
GCTGTTCGACCCCGGACAGAGCCTTGAGGAACGCATCGTCGCCGAACAATTCGTGACCGGGTAAGGCGACCGAACACCTGCGAGGCACAGGTTGCAGGCCGCCAGGCGTGGCCCGGATGGCGACTTGCTGCTTCACCGATCCCTTGGCAGCCAAACCGCCCCGAAGCTCGCCAAAACCCCCTTGCAATCCGCCGCCTTGCCCCATATAGGCGCGCTTCCGCTCTTCCTTAGACCGCTTGGAAGAGTTGCTCCCCGATAGCTCAGCGGTAGAGTAGGTGACTGTTAATCACTTGGCCGTAGGTTCGAATCCTACTCGGGGAGCCACACCCTTATTTTATGCCTTGAAATTGCTCATTTTTCTTTAGAATGACAAAAGAGGGCCCACACTTGGTCCCACACTCGGAACAAAGAAAAAGGGCGCGGTTTCCGCGCCCTTCTGCAATTTGAGACTGCCAGTCGCGATCGGAAATTCAGCGATGTTTTTCCGCGATTAACTGATCGCTGTATTCGTCGACTGCGCGCTTGGCTTGAGAAGCCTTGGCCCGGACTTCGCCGATCAGCACGTCGAGGTCGTTCAATTCGTCGACGAGCGAATTCTCCATGGGAGATTTGAGCAACCGCACCCATTCCCGTATCTTATCGACCGAATTTTCTGAAGCGTTCGCCAGAACGCGCAGAACGTCGAGGTCGGCACTTGCATCTCCGAGAGACCCAAGGTTGGGGGTTGAGGTGACGGATTCCGAGTGTAGTGGAGTAACAGCCATGATGCGCTCCTTGAAAGCGGGTTGTGGTCAGGCTCGGTCGGGCGTTGACGCGCCTGACCGAGCCGTCGCCTTATGCGCTTCTTATCTAAGATCAGCAACAAGGGATATTTCCCTCACTGTGCTGGTTTTTCCACTACCGACAAAGTTTGCCTTCCTCATCTCTGCGCCAAGTAACTCATGCTGCCGGCACTGGTCGCGCGGTCGCTCTCAAATTTGCCACCGAACCAAGCCAATCGCCTCCTGATATGGGCCGGCTAGAGGGCTGCTCGGGTTACCAAGTCGTCGGTCGACGAACTCGGCTCTCGCTCCGCTCTGCGAGATGACCAGTCCTTCAGCTTGCCGCACGATAGCGTCGTTCACCGCTCTGCTGAGCTGCCGAGCTGTCCTTTTAGCAAACCGCTGCGCAGCAGATCGGCGCTCGGACAGAAAGAGTAGGCTTTTGGGGCCGATTGGCATGGCGACGAAAGCATCTGCATGATGCAGGCCATCCGACAACAAAAGCGGCCGGTCGGAGGTAAGCAACTCGAAGCCGTCGGATCCGACATTGATTTTGAAGGGCCGCATCTTACGAAGGCGACCCGACATTTCGTCCGACTGAACCAGATCGAGAAAGACCTGCAGCGCATAGTGTCGGAAGTAATCCGCTCCGACGCCTTCGAATAGCTCGAGGCCGCCGAGGTCATCCATCAAACGCTTTTGCAGATAGGCGATCCTGCCGGGCGAGCGATGCAACATTGAGCAGACGAACTCTACCAGGGCATCATGGTCATTTTGGTCAAGAGCACGGCCAGCCTCGAGAGCCTGCATTGCCCGCGCGCCTCTCGCATCGACAATTTGCAAGAAGTCGGTCTCGATCGCAGCAGCTCGCTCGCTCGGAAGCTCTGGCGAGCTATACAAATGCGGCGCGAAGCCCGTGGCCGTTGGAGAGCGATAGTTGCGAACAAGGCGCTGGTGCGGACCCTGCCGGCGAAATTCCCATACAACCCCGCCCCGCGACCAGCGATCAAGATACCATCTCGGCAGGTAGTGGTGATCGACCGGCTGCGACAATAGCGGATCTCCTACGCCCCGATCAGCGCGGCCCGAAGGTAGCTGACTTCGCGTTACACCATGCCCTTCCGATCCGCTTCAGAGTCGATCCTCTGCACAGTCGAAAACACGTCTCGCAAGCCAACAAGCTAATACGCAGAGAACGCCCCCATTTGGAAACACATTGGAATGCTCTCTAGCTCCAAGTACCCGGAGAGATTACGAAACGATCGTAAATCTAATGGCGCCAGAGAAGTACTCTTCGCCTCCATACTCTACAACAGCGCGATACCGCCCCGTCTCCAATATCGGGAAATTTGAAAGCTCAGCTTGTTGCAGCAAAGCCACATACTCATTGCTTTGGCCGCGAGCATCCCTCGAGCTTTTCTCGATGAATTCAGCCTCGATCGGGTTCTCGAAGATGATTTGGCCTGACGGGGCCAAGAATCGAATCCTTATCGCTCCCTTGGCTGGACGATCCAGCGGCAGTCTAATCCGAGAATAAAGGCAAAAATTCGTCAAGCGAAGCGGTAGTTGCTCAGCAGCAGTCGGTTGCTTCTTAGTGAGATCAAATTCTACGTTGTCGGGAAAGATACCGACAAGTGTCACTTGCCCGTGAGCCTCCAACCGCGCCTGCTCACAAAAAATTGTCTGCGCAACTAGGTCCGGTGAGGTCACAGTACCACCGTTTCGCTGTCGGCAGTTGATGATTTCTCACGAGATGCCGTAACGCTAGCGACCTCGTTCCCAGAAGCCATTCTATTTTTGATCACTATGTTTTGATATGCTGGGGCGACGAGAGGCTGAAGATTCCCACCTTCCGCAGCACCGATGCGCTCGAAATCCATGACGGGCCGATAGCCGAGTGCCCACGCAATCTCGGCAATGCGGCCCACGTTTATGTCGGTATCGCCATTCAACTGACGAGTGATCACGGAACGATGAACGCCGATGGCATCGGCCACCTGCTTTCTGCTCACCTCCGGGTTATCGACCATCAGCTTGATAAGTGCTCGCCGAACTTTCCCGATAAAACGAGTTGCCGCACGGCGGTTAGGATCGATACCAATCTGAAACAACATCATGCGGCTCCGTGCTCTCAATCCATTTCGGCTCGTCAAGGTCAAGTAACCCGCGACGACGCTTTCCTTGCTCAACGTACTGAGAGGTCAGTTTGTATTTCTCAATCAAATTTTTGTCGGCGATATCAGTACAAACGAAGCAGTCTTTACGGGGGAAGAAGCCGAATATTCTAACGTCTGGGGTCCTTAGCTCCCAAAATCCCTCACCTCTCCAGTAGATTTCATGGAATTCCCTTGGATATGCAAGAGGCTGCCCGGCAGTGAAGTTATAGAATATTTCATCAAGCTGCTCTGCGGGGCTCTGCTCTATCCCCAATAAGGATTCCATCTGATCTAACAGCCCTGGGAGGCGCGTAAACACCTCTCGGACGAGGAAGACCGATCTATATTCCTGCTCATCCGGATCGAGTTGCGGATCAAGCCGTTCGAGGTCGCCCCTGTCCATGAGTTCTAGGACTGTTGCCATCTAAGTCAACACGGTTTGACAAATGGTTATCATGACAGGGGATTTTCAAGCCACATGGGCGCATTTGTTGCTTCACCTCGAGTCGTGTCAACCGGTCGCGATGATCATGAACAGGGAAGAGACCACAGTTGGTTGGCCCTTAAACCCGTTGCGGAGCCGCCTATCACCCGCGAGCTGCTAGCGGAACGATCGTCGCGCCGACGTGCCCCGCCACAACAGCGGCCATGTTTGAGCACTCATCGCGCGAGAGCCGCCCCGTGCGATCGATCAGCTGATAGCCGAGGCCCGCCGCCGCCTTGCAAGCAAAGGACAGCGCGTCAGTGAAAGCGCCGCGCCCGACGAACCGCCGATCGATCGCGCCGATCGGCGGTGTGGTCGACACGCGCAGAACGTCGGCGGAAACGTAATCGATTGTCACTGCAGGATCTTCTAGCAGCATAATGGCCCACCTCACTGCAGGATGGCGATGCCCATCGCTAGGGCGTCGCGCTCGCGCATCAAAGCCAGGCGCGCACTGGGCACCGAGTATCGGGTGATGACTTCGCGCATCGTCATGACCCCGTCGACCATCCCGCGCTGTGCTGCCTGCTTCGCGCTGAAAACCTCCCCGCTCCCGTGAACCTTCGTCACCCGGCCGCGCTCGACTCCGCGCCCGCGGGCGATCGCCGCGACGAAGGCCGCCGCCATCTCGTCAATTTCCGCCTGCATCTCGGCGCGATCGAGGTCGCAAAGCGGCGCGTGCGGGTGACCCGCGACCTTGCGCGGGTCGCTGGCGATCAGTGTGGTCTTCATCCCGATCTTGCTCTCGAAACCTGACATGTCGACGTGCCCGGACATGACCCCGACCGAGCCGACCTGACCGCTTGGCGTCGCGTAGTAGGCGCTCGCCTGGGATGCGATCCAATGCGCGGCCGAAAAGGAATATTTGTCGGCGACGGCGATCACCGGCTTCGACTTGCGCGCCTCGAAAACAGCATCGGCTGCTTCAACGGTCCCCCAGACTGTGCCGCCGGGCGACATTATCTTGAGGATGATAACCCCAACCGCGCGATCGTGCGCCGCATGCCTCACCTGGTCTACAAACTGATCGAGCCCTGTCCCGCCCCAGCTGCCCAACGGCGACAACGCCCCGGAAAGATGGATTATCGTGGCGACACCATTTCGCACCGGGGCGAGCGCATCTTGCGAGGTGGTGCGAGCGTCGGCCGACATACCGAGGAACAACTGCGCCAACGGGTGAAGCCGATCGGGGTTGACCGCAGTACGAAAGATATCGGCAAGCGCCGCCGGATGCATAGCCCAAAGGGCGCGGCCAATGGCCAACTCTTTCATCAATCGCACTCCTGCCGCACGGCCTTCTAAACCGCCCGCTCTACCGCGCTGGTGACACCATCCGCGCCCACCTCCACGCGCACCACGTTACCCGCCATCCATACGCGCGGGCCTAGTGCCGCCAGATCGCCCTGCGGCACCCAAGGCGTGACGCACTGCGCATCGATCACCGCGCGCATCCCCTCAGGTGTGAAGCCGTTCGCCCTCGCGTGCTGATAGGCTGGGGATTCGTTCCCGCTGCACACAAAGTGTCCGACTTCCACCGGCTCAAACGGCCCATATCCCGAACCGGGAAAAAGATCGTGGCAGGCAATCATGTGCAGACGCGGCTTGCCGTCATAGCTGGCAATCGCCACGCGTCCGCCGCCGCCATTGGCAACAAAGGTCCGCAAGGCCTTCCCACTCGTCGTCAGCAGATTATCCAGGTCGGTCACGTTCCCGAACGAGATATCCGCGATCAGGTCGCGTGCCGATGCGCCCCAGGTCGTCAGCGCTCCCGCCCACGGCCAATCCTTCCCGTGAAACAGCTTCGTATCGTGGCCGATCAGCTCCCCGGTGTTCATGTCCCAATAGCCCGTGTCCGCCCACAGATACGCTTTGTGCGCGTCGGTCATTCCATTTTGCAGAGTCATTTTCGATCACCTTAAATCCGATGCGGGCGGTGCTGCTGGGGGCGCTGGCGACTGTCGCCACGGTCTGGAGCGTGCCGATAGCTGCAGCCTTCAGGCCCAGCGCAGGGCCAAGCGCAGCGCCGGCGGTGGCGAGAATGGCGACGCCCGCAGCAATTGTGGCCACGGTTCTAAGTGCTTTTGCGATTTCGGATTCCCTTCATGAATGAGGGGCGCGGCCCCCGACACGGATAACGCGCCGCCACGGCGACGAAGTGCGACTTGGTCCGGGCGCGCCGTCATGCGAACGCGCCAAAAGAGGTCGACCCCGCCGCGCTGCTGAACCGCGACGGGGTCTGGCGGGCAACTTGCTCGCGTTGAAAAGCGGCGCACGCGTCGCGTGCATTTGCTGGTATCAAATTCAGGTCATGGGCATGGCTCGAAAACCAGACCCCGGTGCCGGGACAAGCGCCTGTGGGGCAGATCGATAGCTCGACCAGTTCGCCCCGTTCGACCAGCGCGCACGCTCCAAGTGGAGCCGGAATCAGGCGCGATCTGCGCGGCCAGAAACTTGCCGAGACTTCGCAATAACGGCCTTCGCCGATCCCAGCAGCCAACCCCATCATCTCACGCGAAGTCATCGCGCTCGAAGCAATTCGGAAGGCAAGTCCGTTGTGGTCCTGCCAAACATGCAGTCCGCCCGCCTCGCCGCGCAGATAGACCCGTGAGGCGTTGTGCATAAACCACACAGGCAAGGTCGAGGCGTCCCACGCAAAGCACTCTGGCGAGAGCTGGAAATAGCCCCCGTTGCTCTCCACGAACGGGAGCGCCCACCGCGCCGCGTATCCCTCGACCTGCCAACTCACTGCAAATACCCCCTCGATCCGCCTATGCTGGCCGCGCCGCCAGGGCGACGAAGTGCGACTTGGTGTTGCCGCTGCCCGATGCCGGGGTGACCGGCGCGGAAAGCACCGGCTGCCCACCGATCCGGAAAATCCAACGGAACGCGCGCACATTGAAATCGAAGAAGAGGTGGATGCTTTCCTGCAGGCTGATCCCGTTCGCCTTCCGGAAGGCTTCGTAGCCGTCCGGGTTGATGAACTGCAGATCGCCACTGGCGCCGAGCGTTTCCGCGTGTTCGGTCCAGAACACCGGCCGTCCGAGGATCGCGCCGCCAGGCGCGTCCACAAAGTTTGGCTGCCAGAGCGGCTGCCCGTTTTCGGTTTCCAGCGTCAACAGCTCGGGCAGCGTGTCACCGTTTGCCAGCCATACACCGCGTGACGGCATCAGAAGTCGAGACCACATTTTCGCGACATTCTTGGCGACGATGGTCTTGGCTGCCTGACCCGGTTCTGCGGCCACTGAAACCAGCGAACCGGAATTCATCCAGCCCATCGGCTTTCCGAAGCCGTCACCTTTGACGAAACTCTCAACCGCCTTCCACCGGATCGCAGATGGAGCCTTCCGGGTCAGATAGGTGGTCAGGCGCGGGGCATCCTCAAGCAGCTCCTCAGTCGCATTCACGAATGCATAGCATTCGTGAAGCGCCGTCTCGGGCGCGGTAAGTTTTAGCTTACTGGCCGTCATCTGGTCGGCTCCGCCGCGCCAATATGCCTGCACGCCGTCGGTGCCCCAGGGCGTGGTCTCGTCGCCGAGTCTTTGGACCTTGTTCTTACTGGTCGGCTCGGGCGAAATCAGGTTCATGATCTCGTCGCTATCGCCGAACACCAGGTCGGCAATGCTTTCGCGGTACTCAGCGGGGACCAGGAAGCTACCAGCCAGGTCACCCTGCTCGGTGTGAACATTGGCTGGAGCCGAAAGGCGTTCGTCCATCCGGAAGCTAGATCCAACTGCCGGGTTTGCATTACGGACCGCCATTGCGAATTCGCCCAGCGAACGGAACCCGTCAGCAGACGGGGCCGGATTGCGCGGCTGCGCCGGAATGCTGGCGCTCGGCTGCGCCGGAACGACGTGGTCGTTGCCGATCGATGTCGAGGCTGCGGCCACTGCTTCAAGTCGCTGGATGTTGGCCAGCTGGCGGTCGAACGACCCCTGATCGCGATTGTGCGCCGCTTGCTCATCGGCAGTGAGATCCCGGCCCTGAGACTGCGCCCCGACAATTCGCGATTCGATGCGCTGAGAAGTCTCCCGCGCCTCCTTTTTCAACAGGGCAATACTCATTTTCGCGTCTCCTGATTTTGCCGTCACGCGGCGAATCTAAAATGGGACAGCCCGACTGCCGAGGCAGAGGGGCCGACATGAATTCACCGAAGGTATTCCTCGACCCGCGCCACGAAATCGCCGCGCCCCCAATCGCGAGCGTAGAAGTTAAGTCGCGGCATGTGGAAAGAAGGCAGGGAAACAGAGTAACCCGCTTCGCGAAAGTCCGCGCGCAGGCCTTTTTCTGCAATCACGGCGGCGCGCAGATCGTCCATCGCCTGCGCAATTGCGGCGACTGCACGCTTGTGCTGGGCCTCGATCTTGGTGAGCGCGGCAACACTTAAACTGTCGGCCATTTCCCCGCAGATTCGGCGTTGCTCGCGATGAGCTGCGACCACAACGCTGTGGTCGCTCTTGAGCTTGCTCAACTCCATCCGCGCAGCGGCGAGATCGAGCATCGGCGTGAACTCGCCATCTTTCGACGCAAGCGCCTGCGATACGCGGTCACTGAATTCCTCGGCGTTCAGAGGCATTGCAGCGATCGCAAGACGCCTGCTCAGCGCATCGATCTTCGATTGCAGGTCGCTCGCGCGCTGGCGCAAGATCGTACGCTTTGCGATCGCTTCGGCATACTCGGGATTATCCCGCGCAATCGGCAGGTCGAGCTTCTTCGCAATCTTCACGGGCACATCCATTCCGGAACCTCCATCGTTCATGCCTTCAATTTGCAGAGCAAAGTGTGAAACCTCTACCCCTCAGGCTTCACGTTTTTGGCCATGTCTTTCCGAGACTTAGAACATTTCGCAAATTTCCGGCGTCGCCACTCAAAGCAAAACCGCCGCGCAGCTGGTCGAGGTCGAGCACCGGCACCGGACGCGGCAGCACCGGCTGCACCGGCGGCGACGCAGCTGGTCGAGATCAAGCGCCAGTGGCGGCGGCAGCGGGATCAGCGCCGCGCGATCGGCTGCGCGGTCGGTCGAGGTCGAATGCCAGCGGCGGCGCACCTGGTCGAGGTCGAGCGGCGGCGCGGCGGCCGCGATTAGCTGGAGTGAAACGCCTGCAGCAGCGCAAAGGCATCGGATTCGAGAATGGAACGGATTGATCGCGCGCAAAGGGGATCGCAACCCAAGCACGCGATTTCGAAAAACCGTCGCCGGGCGGGCACTGCAAGCGGCGGAACCCCTCCGAGGCGAAGATCGCGCGGCGCAAGGCGGGACGAATAGTCCCGCCAATCCCTCGAAAGCGCAATTGCGGCCGAGCGCATCGACCGAGACTCGCCCCTGTAGGTCTCTATGTAGAGCAGACCGATTAGCCGATCCCGCTCTGCTTTCCGCGAACGGATGAGATTTCCAGCCCCGAAGGCATCGACGGGGTTTTCGCCGCGCAGCAATCGATTGAGCGCCGTGGCGACATTTTCATGACCCTGCGCGTGCAGCGCCTTCGCGGCACGCTCGACCTCGACCCATGACGGGCCGATTTGACAACCGTCAATCATGAGCCGGCCCCAGCCATCAGGCGCGGTTCCGCCCGTCCTGATTGCCGCCAAGCAACTGCAGCTCGCGCCGGTAGTGGCGCTGGAGTGTTTGAGGCGCAATCCCGATTGCGGCTGCGATCGCGGTGAGGTTGGCCCCCTCGCCCACCAGCTCGCGCACACGCGCGCTGGTCGCGATCGTCGGAACATGGCGCGGGCGGCCCAGCGCCGGTCGCGGGTACTGCGCAGCTTCGCCCGGATCGGCAAAGCAAAGCCCCGCCTGCGATCGAGAACCGAGCGCCGCCGCGTAATGGCGAAAGAGAGTATTCCGACTGACGCCCACCGCCCGCGAAGTGACATCGATCGAACAGCCTTCTGCGCGCAGCTGCGCAACCTGGTCGGCCATTGCCGCCGACGGCTGATGCCGCTTGCGACCCCGCTTCGCTGGCGCAGCCATCGGCTCCCCGAACAGGTCCGATGAAAAGAATTCGCACCCGCCCGCCGCCGCCGCACCGCAACCTCTCTCAGAGGTATCTCCCACCGCCGCACCCTCTGTAGCGGTCGCTACATTGGCGAGAATTTCGGATCGAGCGCCGCGACCCTTTTCCGCGCCCTCAACCTGCGCGGGGGAACCTCGACCCTTCACGCCCGACCACCCGGCAGGCAGGCAGCACCAACCCTTCCCGAATTCTCACCCGCCGAGAAAAAAACCTGCCGATGATAATACCGGGGGTTTTCCGGCTTCACCCTTCCGAGTTTTTGACCCCCCCCGGGGGGGTAGGGAGGTTCCTTCCGCCGGAAGCCGCGCGGAAGCCCTGACTTTACTACCTCGGAAGCTTCTTTCTCATTATCTTTCTGACCTTTATTCTCATTTGGAAGGGTCGGAAGGGTTATAAGGGTAAGTTCCGCATAAGAGTTGCAATACAGAAACCAGTGGGGGGAGCAGCGTTTGCTGTTCCGACCCTTCCGGATCGCCCTAACTCCCTCACTCGATTGCATAATCTCCTTCCAAACCGACCCGCGCCGCACCTTCCGGCCAACGGACGATTGGAAGAGGACTTCGCCATCTAGCACGATGCAAGCCAATGAGTTTGAACAACAATCAGTCATCACCCGGCACCCAGTTAGGATCATCACCGATCGGCCATTTCGGCGCGGATTTCTGGGAATTCACAACTCCCGCTGGTCCGGCTGCATCAGGCCCGCTCCACCTTCCTTCGCGGATAGCCTCGGGATCGATGCCGTCGCGCAGCCGGATGCCGAGCCATTTCATGCCGTCGCTCGCCTTCTGAAGGAACCCCTTGTCTTGCATGCCTTTCTTGAAGCCACCGATCTTCCAATGACTGCCGCCTGCGTGTTCGCACCAGGCGAGATAGGTATCGTGCAGGAGCTTCGCGGGCACTCTCATCGGGCGCTGAGGTACGTCCTCGCCGACCTCGCAGGTATCGCTCAGGAAGCGGCCGAGTTCGTCGCTTTGATCGCGGTAAGCAGCTGTCGCCATCCGCACTTCATCAGGCTCGATCAGCCCGTGCTCGCGCCAGTCGCACAACCCTTCAAGCACCCGGTTGAGGATCCCGCTGGCCTCGGCATTGAGCTTGGCTGGCAGGTCGCGATCCACAGTTGCAGTCGGTACCGTGACGCCCCAGGGCACCAACTGCATGCGGCGCCAGATCCCGTCGCTGGTGTCCTTGATCTCCGGCTTGTGGTTGCCCGAAATGGTCATCTTGAAGTCGGGCAGGAAGGTGAAGAAGCCCTTGTTCAAATGCCGGGCGTCCACCGGATCGCCGCCGGTCACCATCTTGACCAGACCTTCGTTCAGTCTCGCACCGCGCTCCGGCTCGGAGACGCGAAGGAAACGCACCCCGGGCAGCCGCGCGAGGTCTGGCGTTGCCTGATCACCGCGCCGCTTCATGCCGTTATCGAGAAAACTCTCGATCGGGATAGACCCCGCATAGTCGCCGGCCAGATGGGCAACAGCCTCTACCGCGGTCCCCTTGCCGTTGCGCCCGCTGCCGTAGAAGAAGGCCATCTTCTGGTCGCCGATGTCGCCGGTCAGGCTCAGGCCGAACCACTGGTGGATAAAGCGGCGCATGATCGGATCGGGCTGCACCTGCAGCATGAACGCATCCCAGTTGGGTGACGAAGCACTGGGGACGTAATTCACGCGCGCAAGCTTCGTGATCAGATCCTCGCGCCGATGCGGATCTCGGACGATTTTCCAGCCATCGACCTTCCACTCGCTCTTACCGGCCGCGATCTCCTCGAGGGACCGCTTCACGCTGCGCCGCTTCAATCGCAGCGTGCCGTTGAACACGTTGATCGCCATTCGGTCGCGGTCGAGCTGGTCCGGTTCAATCGCGATGCCAGGAAACGAACGAGCGATCTTGGCGATCGAGCCCAGCTTGCCGTTGGACTCGCTTGCCTTCGCCCAGGCAGCGATCGCGCCCGACCAGAGCTTGCGTCGCCCCGCCCCCGTGTCAGTCGGCAGATCGCGCACGCTACAGTGAATAATGAATTGCGCAGCTTCCTCGGCAGCCCTTTCACTATCAGTCGAAGGCAAGCCGTCCGGGCCGGGCGGAAAAGCGGAGCGCAATGCTGCATCAAGTTCGGCGAGCCCCTCATCGCGGCGAGCCGATGCCCATACTCGCCAATTTTCGAGCTTTTGGCCATCAAGATCCTCGGGCTCATCGCAACCCAGCGCGGCGATCAGAGCCGCCTCGTTACGGATGGCGCGAACAGTGGCGAAGACCGCCTGCATTACTTCGGCAGGCAGTGCATCTTTCTCCTCAGAGAGCAGCCGCCACCGTCGCCCGTCCCAGTTGAACCACCCGATCTTGTCGCAGAAGCGAAATTCTTCCCCGTAGCGAAGCCGGAAACGCTCGGCATTTCCGAGATCGGTCAACGGCAATTGCGCGGCCTCAAGATCCTTGCCCACGTCAGGCCGGACGGCAATTCGCTTAGGAATATCGCTTTTCATCTGAGCCACCATGGGGCGAACGAATGCTCGGCGAGACGCCGGGACATTTCGGGATTTGATAGAAGCAATTCGCGGGCAGGCTTCGGTCGCCTGATCGCAGCGGGATCGCTGATTTTTCGGTGCGTTTGGCGAGCAGGCTCAGGGCAACCCCGCCCGGCGAGCGATAAACAGTTCCATCCCCGCGCCGCCTCAAGCTCGATCACCCGTGCCATCAGAACGGATCCACGATCCGAAGCGAGAGCCCGCCGACCCGCCACCACTCGTTTCGGCCATCGCTGCGGGTCACTAGTTCAAGACGCCGATTGCCGACCAGCTGTCTCGCGCGCGAAGCGGCGAGCGAAAACGCCCGCTGCCGGCTGAATGCGGCGATGACCGGAAACCGCTGGTCCAGCTCCAGCCCCCCGCGGAAAACCACCACGGACCACTTTCCCGGTCCAGGTCCCCAGTGCACAGCTTGGACGCTCGGCACGACCCCGAGGTCGAGCGCTGGCCAGCACCATTCACGTCGCTGACCTCGGGAATTATCGGTACGACACAGCAGGCAAGCCGCGCCGCGCAGCTCAACGTCGCACTCTACAAGGGGCCTTTGCGTCCCCGGCGAGCATGACGAACGCCCCGATCGATGCGACTGGTGGCACCGAGGCCCTTGAGGAATTGCAGTAGAGCAGGGCCGTTCGCTGGCGAGGTGAACAGCGCCGCTCCCCACGGGGCGACCTTTTCGCATCAGGCCGCCTCGCGCTTGCTTTTCTGGCGAGAAATCCAGGCATCGACCTCGCTCTCAGGCCAGCGCGAGAGCGCGCCCACCTTCACAGGATGAGGGAAATCGCCCTGTGTGACCAGATCGTAGAGCTTGGTGCGCTTTACACCGATAGCGTCCATGACGGATTCGATCGGCAACAACTTGTCGGACATGCTTACCTCCATTGATTAGAGGCGTTCATATCTAACCGGACGAATGCGCAGGGGAACAAGCGGGGTGCCAATCAATCACCCGCGCGGCGAACCTATTGTCTGGCGTTTCGACGCCCAAGCGCCGCGCGCACGATGTCGCGATGCTTGCTCCTCGACAGGCCGAGAAGCTCGACGGCGACCCCGAATGCCTGGCACAATTCGCCGCCCTGCTTGGCATCGGCAACCCCGCCGCCGCCCTCGATCAGGTCTGCCAACATCATCGCCAGTTGCGTCAAGTTGCTGACCGGCCTGCCGCTGCGGCAGGCCTCGCCGAGCTGCTTGCGCGCGGCCAGCGCCGCGCCTTCGATCGCGGCGAGCTGGCGGCAGGTGTCTGACAGGTTTTGACCGATTGGCAGCGCGCCTTCGAGACCTTCCGAGCCATCCCATCCCAGAGCATTGATCGCCGCCGCCGCCTCCGCGGCCCGCTGCGCGACCAAGTCGAGCGCAGCCAGCTCATCGGCCGTTGGCATGGGAGGGTTTTCGCGTGTGGCTTCGAAGATCTTGACCGCCCCGCGCAGGTGCACCGGGGCGATCGATGGCACCCGCCGCAGCTTGCGGGCAAGCTGGTCATCATCCATCGCTCCGCGCTCCCAGCTTCGGAGCGACAAATCCGCCCCATGCGTCCACCAGTTGGAAGCGCAGCGCGCGCAGATCGCTGCGCAGGTATGCCTTTTCGGTCGCGTTGCCGACGCTATGGGCGATCGCCATCTCGGCGACCATGGGCGGAACGCTCGGCATCTCCTCGGCTGCCCAATCACGGAAACTCGACCGGAATCCATGTACCGTCTCGGCGCGGCCAGCTGCGCGCATATGCTTCGATAGCGACATGTCAGACAGCGGACGCCCTTCGCGCGCAGACGGGAACACCAGACCAGCCCTGCCGAACTTATCGACCGTAAGGTCGAGGACCGCGATCGCAGCGGGCGAGAGCGTCACAGTATGGGCGAGCTTCGATTTCATGATCGAGGCCGGTCGCGACCAGAGCCGCTTGGCCAGATCGATCTGATCCCAGCGGGCAAAGCGGACCTCCTGCGATCGCGCAGCCGTCAAGATCGCGAACAGCAGGCCGAGCCGCGCCGCGCTGGCATCCTTGGCCAGCTGCTCGGCGAAAAAGCTCGGCACTTGTGCGTAGGGCATCGCGGCAAAGCCGGTGCCGAGATCCTGCTTGGCCAAGCCTTGGCGGATTTCATGCGCCTCCGGCACCGGCTCGCTGCGCCACCCCCGAGACTTTGCGAACTGCAGCACCTGGACAAGCCGCCGCCTGATCTTGCGTGCTTGGTGCGGCTTCTCGGTCCAAACCGGATCGAGGACCTCGATCAGGTCGGCGGCGCCGATCACGTTCACCCGACGCCGCCCGATCACCGGCACCGCGTGCGCGAGCAGTGAAGCGCGGAACGCCTCGCCGGTCTTTTCTTTCCAGCCTTTCGAAAGCTCGGCGTGCGCGAGGTCGACCGCCTGAGCGAACGTGAGCGGCAAAGCCTTGTGCTTGTCCCGCTCGGCGATCGGGTCCTTGCCCTGCCGGGCGAGCTTTCGCAGGTGCGCGGCCTTGTCGCGCGCTTCGGCAAGCGTCAGATCCGCGTCGGATCCCAGCCCGATATCGCGGCGCTGCCCGTCGATCTGCAGGCGCAGAACCCACGCACGCGAGCCACTGTGGCGGACGTGCAAGAGCAGGCCTTGGCCGTCGATATGGCGGCCCGGCTTGGCTGCCTTCACCTGCTTGACTGTGAGCTTTCCCAAAGTGGAGCCATCGCCTCCCGTCCAACATTTCGTCCATCATTTGGACGCGGTTAGGGGCGAATGTCAATGAATGGCTACGAATGAAATAGTGGAATTTCCCACAGGGTAGCAGGGGCTTATCTCATTCGCAGGCCTTCGCGGCAATTCGTCGAAATGCCTACTCGGGGAGCCATTTCTTTCCCGCTTTCTGCATGATGGCAGATAGTTGCCGGGACGATACCCCACACCTCCCCACATTCTTCCCCGCGCCGCTTGCCGGGGTTTCGGCAGCGCCGACCGGTTTCGGTACCTTGGGAGGGGTCCGTTCAAGGCTTGTGGTGGCTTCCCAACAGTCGATCAGCAAGACCTGAACGGGCCACGACGGCGCGGTTGTGCTGCCCGTCAATGTGAACGAATTCTGTCCCCGGTCTACGTATTTCCAACGGGGATCGCGTTCAGCCGGGCCTGCAATGACAAGGGGTAAATGAACAGGCAGCGAAACGGTTCAGCAAACAAGGTCAATAAGCGTGATAAGGCGTATCAATCCCGAACAAGCCCGGATCGGAATGTACGTCTGCAGTTTCGGTGGCTCGTTTTTCAGTCATCCCTTCTGGCGCAAGCGCTTCACGCTTACCTCGCAGGCGGAAGTCGACAGGCTCCGCAATTGCGCGATCCCCTATGTCGAGATCGACGATGAGCTGGGGGTCGGGCCAATCGACGAGGTGGAGCCAGATGCAGACGCTGAGCCCTATATCGTGCACCGCATCGGCGAAAATCGCGACAAGCGACCGGGTCGGCGCTTCATTCCGGGATCGCGGCTGATCACGCGTGCCGATCGCGTCCAGCACGCGCGTGCAGTGCGCACGGTATCGCGCGCAAAATCGGTTGTGACGCAGCTGTTTGATTCAGCCCGTCTCGGCAAGGCTGTTCCGGTTGCAGAGGCGCTGTCGCTGGTCAGGGAAATCGATGGCATGTTCGACCGCGGGGAAAACATGCTGCTTGATGTGATCCGGATGAAGACGGCGGACGAATATACCTACCTGCATTCGGTGGCAGTCTGCGCCTTGATGATCAAGCTTGCCCGGCATCTTGGCATGCCCGAGGCTGAAACGCGTGAATGCGGGCTGGCCGGTCTGTTGCACGATGTAGGCAAGATGCGGATTCCGGCGCAGGTTCTGCACAAGCAGGGCGCCCTGACCGATGATGAATTCGAACGGGTGAAGTCCCATGCGCAGGAAGGCTTTCTGATGCTTCAGAATGTTTCGGATCTGCCCGCCGCAGCCGCCGATGTCGCGCGCCTCCACCACGAGAAGATCGATGGATCGGGTTATCCGCTGGGACTTGCCGGCGAAGATATACCGA
>JANSXJ010000303.1 GCA_024743015.1 Hyphomonas sp.
CTGGGCCGCGAGGCCACGCCGGATGAAAGCCCGACCGTCCTCGACACCTATGCGAACACAAGTTCAGCCGGATCAATCATCGCCTTCCACAAGCATAGCGATGATATGGTCGCGGGCGACAAAGGCCTGATCTGTTCCTTCGGTGCAGGTTATTCTGCCGGCACAGTCTTTGTCGAGAAAGCCGCCTGATCGGCTAATCCGCAGTCTCAATATCCAGTCCTGGGCTTTCCAGTCCGGAATGCGACCGCGCCCCGAAGAGCAGGAGCAGCGAGACAAAAGCAATGCTGGTTCCCTGGGAGGAGAAGAGTTCCAGCATCAGCGCAAAAAACCAGGCAGGGAGGTTTTGCGCGGGGAGAGTGAGCCCGCTCACCTCCGCTGCCTGGCGCAGATCGGCTCGCGCCCCTGCAATCCTGTCTTCAAGCATCGCCCGGCGGCGTGCGAGACCAAGCTCGTTCTGAGCGTCCCGATACGGTTTCTGGTGGGTGCGACCCACAGCTTCGACCCCGGCAAGATAGGCTTCCAGCCCCTCAATCGTGCGCGTCTCGGGCGGAATGCCCTGAAGTTGGCGGGTCCAGTCCGCAAGCTCGGCTTCTCTCAGAGCCTGCACCTGTTGCGCCTGTGCCAACTGCGCATCCTGCGCCTGCGCATTGTTCATCATGAACAGCGACGTGCCGGCAATGCTGGTCCCCGCGCCTGCGAGCGCGAAGACCAGCGACCGCATCGCCTCCCCAAAGCGACGACCGGACATGTGCCACCAGAAAAACGTGAACCCGCCAAACGAACACACAGAAGCAATCACACCGCTCCAACCCCAGACGCGCGCCTGGGTAGTATCCAGAACGCCGGCGCTGAAGGCCTGATAGTTCGCAAATCCCGAGAGCCCGGCCGCCGCAAGCCCGGCGGCGAGAAAAACCAGTGCCAGGAGTGATATGATGATGCGTTCTCCCCAGCCGCGCATCGGCGCACGCGTGGCCTTCAAGCGCGAAGAACGGCGTTCAAAATCAGCACTCCGTTCACTTCGAGACGCTTGAACAAGCTCGACCCTCGGCAAATCAGAGACAGGCGCGTTCACCGCCACGGTGGCAGGGACCGGGTAGGACTCTGGATCGGGATCCACCACGTCATCATCATTGGCCGGGCGTGGTCCCGGCATGATCGGAACGATCTCCGCTTCGGTGTAGGGTTCGTGGCTCCATTCACCGGCTTCGACTTTTTCACGCAGATAGGCGAGCAAGGGCCCTTCGCTACCACAGGCAGTGCAATGGACACGCCCGCGTGCCAGTGACAGCTTCAGCCCACGCGACGCGCCGCAACCCGGGCAGTCTTCATGCGCAACACCGCGATCATCAAAGGCTTCTTCAAGGCCAGCGCTCCGCAACGCCTGATCCAGGACGTCAGATGTCGTCGATATTGCGCCCATGCCAGCCCTTTACGCGTGATTTTGATCACATTTTGTTCTCTTTATGTTTCTATCTGTTCTGAGTCAATCCGCTTCTTCGGTAACTTTGAAAATCGACGGCATTGGTCTGCTCTTGCCGCACGCGGAACGGCGGCCTCGTCAACCCGGGTCCAGCGAACCGGTGATGGACGCGCGTTGAGACAGCTCCATCCAATTGCCATGGCCGTCCTTGAGGAAGGAAATCCGGGCCGTCTTGCCAAGCGTTCGGGGTGGGGCGCCTTCAGTCGCGCCCTGCTCGAGAGCCTGCGCGTGGAGAGAGTCGACTTTTGCGACCTGGATCGTGGTGTAGCGAAAGCCGGTCCGGCGCATCTCATCGCTGTCGGTTTCATCTGCAATGTCCGGCGCGATGATCCCGACGATCAGACTGCGCCCGCAGCGCACCGCTACCTGATCCGGCACACGCGGAAGTCCGAGTCTGTGATGATAATGGGTCAGGAACGCCTCCGCACTGGCGGTCGCGACTTCGATAGCCCAATGCTCAACGCCGCTTTGGCCGATTGGAACCAGCCGGACGTGGTTTCCATCCGGATCTGTCAGGTCTTGAATGTCCGTTTGCCCGTCTTTCGCGATGATCAGGCGCAGATATCCCCCGCGAGACGCGGGCGACAACGGATCGCGAGCATGGTTGAGCTTCAACACCGCGCCGCCAAAATCATGTCGATGTTGGCGCACGCCGCCGCCGACAGGCAGCATATGATCGAAGGGCAGACCAACATCTGTCTGCCAGAAGGTCAGCATGTCCTCCAACTGATTGGTGAACAGACCGACATCAAGACAGTCCTTGGCGATCCAGGATGGGGTTTGATCTGACATTTTCTGGTCTTTCCGCGCAATTCAATCGCCCAAACCTATGGCGACCCCAGTGCCGTCCGGCAAGCCGCGGACGATTTGCGCGATCGATTTAACTCGACGGACACCTCTGAACGGCATATACGTCATACTATGACACGATATCGTACGCGTACGCGGACTCCCGCCACTGGCAAGCGCCGGCTCCACCGTCGGCGCTGGCGACAGCCGGATTCGAAAAAGCCGAGCCGGGAAGAATTGATCCAGGCCGCTTCAGACGAAGCGCAGCTGTCTGGCAAGAGCCTGACGGCGATCCGCAAGCATGTTCTGACCGTCCTGCTCGATGCCCAGCGCCCGATGACCGCTTACGAAGTCCTGGCGTCTCTGGAAGGGGTGGGCTCTGTGTCTCCTCCTACCGCATATCGCGCGCTCGATTTCCTCGTCTCGCTCGGTTTCGTCTCGCGCGTGGAAAGCCTCAATGCCTATCTCGCGCTGGATCTTGGCCCAAGCGATGTGCCGCTGGCCTTCTTCGTTTGCGAGAAGTGCGGCCAGGCCCAGGAAATCTCGGCCAATGATGCGGTCGTAAGCCTGATCAGCACCGCAGACCAGCAGGGATTCGGCGTCAGCCACGCCTCGCTGGAAGTCCGAGGCGATTGTCGCGGGAAGCTCGCCTGCGAGAGCTGGGACGCCAAGCTGGCCACCCCAGAGGCATCAGGATCGGTCGACGAGCACAGCCACGAATAGAGCGGGCTCATCGCCCTCAACCGCCCAGGCGTGATTGGTCGCTCGCTGGATGACCACGTCGCCGGGCCCAATCACCGTTTCTTCTTGATCCAGGATCAGACGCACGCGGCCTTTGACCAGAATGATCGCATCCAGTGTATGAGTTGTGTGCATGGCCGGATGCTTGCTCGTATCGGGTTGATGGTCGCCGGCGCCAATCTCGATGAAAGCCTTGCGCGTCAATTCCGCGATCATTTCAGGCGGCGCACCTTCCGGGCTTGGACCAGCGGTGAACCAACGAATTTTAACCTTGCCCTTGTCCGGTGACAGCACGGGTTTCCCTGCGCCTTTGTCTTCGCAGGGCTTCGGATCGAGCGGTCCGGACACGTCATCGTGCCAGATCTCCAGCAAACCGCCGAGATCGCCGGTCCGGAACTCTGCTGCCGGGCCGCCATCGATCATGATATGAGATTTTCCGGCCGCGTTGTCGGCCGTGACAATCCGGCGGAGGCCGGACAGCATGTCTTCCATTTTGCTCACGCGCATTCCTCCTCAAACTCGCCTTCGAGACTAGGCCTGACTTGACGAGACTGGCAAGTTCCCCTTATCCGAGCGCCCAACGGAGACTTTATGTTCACTTTGTCCGAGACCCGGTAAGGGCCCCGACCGCAATACCAAAACGCGAGATGGGGCCAGAAACAGCCTGAGCTCTGATCCATAGCCTTGGATCAGCCTGTTTCATTGCGCGTACGCCGCGCACTATCGGACTTTCAACAATGGATATTTCACGCGCCGAACAGCGCATCCTGCACTTGCTTGCGCAAGGCGGACGGATCGAGATCGAACGCGGCGAGAGCCGCAAAATCGAACGCGTTATCTGTATCAATCGAGACGGCTGGCGCGCCCCTGGCCTGGACCTGTTCCTGTTTCGCAAACTGAAACGACGCAGAGCCATCGCCTCCAAACAGGGGCAACCCTATCGCATCACACGCCGCGGGCTGGAGCTGGTGCGGTCTGAGCTCGACAATCGCTGATCGAAGGGACGGGAGAGGCGCAAAATCGTGACTCTCCCGTCACACTTTTGCAGGATTGCGCCCGTTTATGGAAATCAGGTCTTTTCGGAACTGAGAACGAGTCTTAACTGCTTGGTAACACGACGCAGATGCATAGTGTTCATTACACAGACCCGGAGGCCTTCAGAATGATCCCTCGCTCGATCGCGATTCCCAAAACCTGGAAAACGTTCAATTTCGCGAGTTTCTTCTCGGCCTTTCTCTACCCGGCACTTGGCCTCGCCCTGCTGATCACGATAACCGTTCTGGGGCTGACCCTCTCGGGCCTGACGCTGCGCTGGTATTATCTGCCGCTCGGGATCGGCATTGTGCTCCTGTCCATCTTTATCTGCAATGCCGGGATCGGGCCGCTGCACCGCATCATGCAGCACCGGGCCGGTGAGCTGAAAGCTCCGGGCCAGATCCTGACCATGCTGAATCTGATGATCGCGATGCAGGGCACGGTCCGCGACTGGGTGAACTATCACAGTCAGCACCATCGCTTCTCTGACAAGCCAGGCGATCCGCACAATCCATTTGAGTCCAAGCGCTGGGCCTGGGTCGGCTGGATCTTGTGGCGCGACACCAAGGATATGGCCCGCCCGATGGCCATGTGGCTGAAAAAGCATCCAATCATTGTCTGGATGGACGGGTTCTAC
>JANSXJ010000451.1 GCA_024743015.1 Hyphomonas sp.
ACCGGGTCGAGCGCTGCTTCAACAAGCTCAAATGCTCCCGCCGTTTGGCGACCCGCTACGACAAAACCGCCGCCAGCTATCTCGGCTTCGTTCACATCGCCGCCGCACGCCTATGGCTGCGCAGTTTGTCAACATGACCTAACAAACTCATCAATAAACAGCTTTAGATGCAGTTCGATGGAATGCCGCGCGTTGTAGAGAATCGGCATCACGAGCGTGTCACGCTGCGCGTACTTCTTCCCTTTGACAATCAGCGTCGCAAGCTCAAGTGCGGCTTCGATGTAGCCTTCCGCATAGAAAACCCGCTCCCCCTGCTCGCCGATGAGGGCGTTCCATTCGGAGTTTGGCGGTAATGAAAAGAAGGGGTCATCTTCCATCTATTCACCTTCCTCTTGGCCCGCCGCTTGCTTGATGATGGCTTGAATGTGCTCTGCACGCTTGCCGATGATTTCAATCACCTTCTTCAAAACCGGATGGTAGATGCCATCTTCTTTCAGTTCGCTGGGCAGCTCGTCCGATTGAGCAAGGACGCTTTCGGATAGTTCCTGGAGGTCTTTAGTCAGCAGGCGCTGCGCCGCTCTCGTGTCCGGCACCAAAGTCAACCAGTGCTTGAGGTGGATCGTATCGGCAATGCCGCGACCGCCAATAGGCATGGCCAGTTTCTTGGCGAGGTTCGGATAGGCCGCCGTGCAGATCACATCGTAAAGCGGCGCGAGGTCCGGCGTGTCTTCCCGATAGAGCAGCGCGTAGTTTTTTGCGTGCGCATCGGCATTGCCAACAAGGAAATGGAAAATCACCATGCGCAGAAAAGCCAGACGGTCAGCGGCGGGTCTACGTGTATGTTTGGCAATCAGGTCCTGCGATGCAGCGATGCCCGGTCCGCCTTCTTCTTCGTATTTGAGCTCTGGCGGTACGCTTAGCGCCTGACAGAAATCTTCCTGATGCAGACGTCTGATGGTGCCGTCATTGTTCGTCACGCGGTCATAGCGCTCGATGAGAAAATAGTCGGTTTCTCCCGCGGCGCCCTTGGCGACTTTTGGGGCGGGAAGGCCAACCCGCTCAGCCAGCCTCATGCAGAAAATCTCGTTCTCGACCGTGCCGTCCAGTCCTTCGATGTATGGTTTTATGATATGCGTCGTCGGATAGTTGGCTTTCGCCAATGCCACTTCACCATCCACGAGACACACCGGCAGTTTGTCCTGCGCACCCGCCAGTGACAGGCGTACGCCTTCCTCGCCGCCGAGCAGCGGCCGGAAGCGCAGCAGGTCCAGAATTTCGGCAAGGCGCTTTTCTGAAAGCGGCTCTGGCGGATGCGCGTCCGCCTCGGGAAGAGGCTCACCCTCCGGCAGCAGGCTGAGCGCCCCGGCGCATTCACCGCCGATAATCTCCAGCAGGCCGAACGCATTGCCTTCCGACACGCCAAGGGCCGAGGCCAGTCTTCGCCGCGCCCGTTCGTCCGGTAGCAGCCCGGAAAAATAGGGCCGGGCGATTTTGTCCGGATAGGCTTCTTCCCGCAGCGGCATCGAAACCGAAATGACCGGAGCGTCGTCGCCTACCAGATAATCTGGCAAGTAGGCGAAGTCGAGAGTGCCGTCCTCGTCTTGCGTCAGACGACCTGCTTTCTTCTCATGCAGCCAGACATCGAGCACGCGGGTCATGCCAGCCTCTCACCGCGTCCATAGACGGCGATCGAAAGACCGAGCGTCTGCATGACCTGGATGGCCAGACCGATCCGGCAGCTTTCCTTCCCATGCTCAAGCTCGCGGATGAAGCGCACGCCGACCCCAGCCAGCGCAGCCAGTTCCTCCTGCGTCAGTTTCTGGCTTTTGCGTTCTTTGCGGATCAGTTCGCCCAGCGCCTTGTTATTTTGAATGGTTTGCATAATCATCCCTTTCGGGACGATTATAGCACGATTCATCCGATTTGCACGAAAAAGTACCGAACGGGATGATTCGAGCCTGTGGGTCTCGTTGAGAGCTAAAACGACCCGAGCGGGATGATTTCTTATGGATAAAGATAGTCATTTATGATAAAAAACATCATAGGGGCTCGGAGTTCCCTGCCCTTATAATCGTTTTGGACAGGATTAATATTTCGGCCGAAAGAAGATGCTCAATGTATGATTAACTTCAAGCCAATCTCGAATAAAAAACATTGGGCAGGTGATGATTGGACGATCACTGATGAAGATCAGCTTGCCAGGTTGGTGGCAAAAGTAGCGCTTGGACAAGCGCGCCACGTCGTAAAGATACTTCAGGAAACAGATTGCGCTGATTATGCACCATCAGCTACGGCGGTAGATGGCGCGATCCGTTTATTAACGGCTGCTGATCCGGAAAAGCCATGGCATCGAGATGGATGGCTATTTCAGGTTCTTGCGTGGATTGCAGCCCATTTGCACAGCCCCGATACACTCAAAGCCGCTCCCCATATGATTCATGCCCATAAAGGTTTTGATGGCGTACATCTGAAGCTTGATGGCAGTGACGGCACTGTCATCTCCGTTGTTATCTGCGAACAAAAAGCCACGGGTAATCCAAGGAAACTGATCACCAGCCAAGTTTGGCCGGAGTTCCAATCATTGGAGACTGGCCGCCGCGACAACGAGCTCGTCGCAGAGGTTGCGACCATTCTGGAGAGGAATGGGCACGTGGATGTTGACCAAGCAGTTAGCACGATAATTTGGCAAAATTCTCGATCCTATTGCGTTGCGATAACGGTTGGAGACGATGAGCATTCCGATGATGGCCGCAAAGCTCTGTTCAAAGGCTACAAGAAAAGGGTGCCCACCCGTGATGTGGCTTTGACCTGCTCCCCTGAATGTACCCATTCATAGGTTAGCCCTGTTCACGTTGTGGTCCGCTTCGGACCAGGTTGCAAACTCGTTTGGTGTGAGCCCGTCGAGGCTCGTGTGTGGCCGGTTC
>JANSXJ010000060.1 GCA_024743015.1 Hyphomonas sp.
CAGTTTTCCATTAGACATTTCGGTCTCCTCCGCTGAAATTAGTGGTCCTGGGTCGGCTGGTTTTTTGGGTGGCCGATATAGACCTCGATGACCTGAGGATCGTTGCGCACCTCTTCCGGCGTTCCCGACGCAATTATCTGTCCCGCATCCAGAACATAGATGCGGTTGCACAGCGTCATGATGAACCGGAGATCGTGGTCGATTACGAGCACGCCGCAGCCAAACGCTTTGCTCGACTGCCGCACCGCATCGATCAGTGCCGATGTCTCGCCGGCATTCATCCCCGCCGCGGGCTCGTCGAGAAGCAGGAAATCCGGCGCCAGCGCCAATGCACGCACAATTTCGAGCCGGCGCTGGCTTCCGTAGGGAAGCGACCCTGCGCGCCAATCGGCGAAAGCCGAAAGATCAAACTGGGCCAACAAGTCGTCAAGATCGATTGCGGCAGCTTCGCCCGGCTTGTCTCGCAGGGCCGACGTGTGGGCGACCTCGACATTCTGCCGAACCGTCAGACGCTTGAAGAGCCTGATGTTCTGGAAGGTCCGTCCCAAGCCCGACATCGCCCCGAACTGGGGCGTCGTGTTGCTGACGCGCAACCCGTTGATCACCACTTCACCCGAGTTGACAGGCATGAGTGCGGTGATCGCGTTGATGAGTGTGGACTTTCCGGCACCGTTCGGGCCGATCAACCCGACAATCTCGCCCTCATCGCACCTCAAAGACACGTCACGCAGCACCTCAAGGCCGGAAAAACTCTTGCAAACTCGCGAAACGATGAGCTTCTTCCCGCCAGATCGCGGACCAAGGCTTTCGCCATTTGAGGGCTCTGCGATTCGCACTGTTGCCAAACCTGCCTTGGGTCCAGAAGCCAAAGAATGCCGATGGCCTTGCTTTTGGTTCAGTTTTTAGACCTTTATGATATATGTCAACCGTGTTTTTGGATCAGCCCCGATTCCTAGAGCTTCGCAAGCAGCCCGCCATCGACTGGCAGGTCGATGCCCGTGATGAAGTTTGCCTCGTCCGACGAAAGAAAAAGCGCAGCGTTCGCAATGTCTTGCGGTGTTGCGATGCGTCCAAGAGGCGTTCGGCCCTCCATCATTCGGACCCGTCTTTCGTCAGCGTAGATATCGCCGGTCATGGGAGTCTGAACGGCCCCGGGGCACACGGTGTTCGACCGGATTCCATCCGCCGCAAACTGCATGGCAAGCGAACGGGACAGCGACACCAGCGCCGCTTTGGAAACCTGGTAAGCGTCCGATGGACCCCCTTCCAGAATGTTTTCCATGTTGCGGATGCCGACGACGCTCGCAACATGCACCATGGATCCGCCGCCGGACACTTTGAGAAGAGGAATGGCGGCACGGATGACGCGAATGACACCGCGCAGATTCACGTCCAGGGTGCGATTGAGCACATCGTCGTTGGAGACGCTAATGGATCCGTCCCGCTCGAACAGGCAAATTCCAGCGCAGTTGACGACGATGTCGAGCCTTCCATGCTGACGGCCGACCTGTTCGACCACATCGCGAACGTCGCGATCGTCCGTGATATCGCACTGCCGGAAGTTCAGCGCTCCTTCGAATTCGCCCGGCTTGGGTCGCTTGATGTCCACGGCCTCAACGCACGCCCCCTCAAGCGCAAGGGCGCTTGCGACCGCGAGACCTATTCCACCTGCCGAGCCGGTGACGAACGCCACCTTTCCGTCAAAACGAGCCATGGTTTCTTCCTTTTCAATGTCGGGATCGGCTTCTTCAGATCGGCCGACGTTCGATTGAGACCGGCACAGTTGGTCCGCCCTTACAGACAGAAAGAGGATGCAAAGACATGAGACTGGCAGGCAGGAGAGCCATTATCACCGGCGGTGGCGCCGGAATCGGTGCAGCCATCACCCAACGCCTTGCCGATGAAGGCTGTGCGGTTGCCATCGCCGATCGCGACGTGGCCAACGCTCAATCGATCGCCGACAAAATTCTGGCCAGCGAAGGCAAAGCGGTTGTTGTCGAGACCGACATGGCGGATCCGGCCTCGGTCGGAAGCCTGATAGAACGAGTGGAGGATGCGTTTGGTGGCATCGATATCCTCGTTAACAATGCAGGCATCGTTCACCCTCAGGATGGCTCGATCGACGATACGTCGCAGACGGCTTGGGACTCGACGCTCGACATCAATTTGAAGGGCGTCTTCCTTGCGTGTCAGGCCGCGGTGCCGGCCTTGGAAGCCAGCGGTGGCGCGATTGTCAACGTGGCGTCGATTGTCGGGCTCCTCGGCTCCTACCCAAGCCAAATTGCCTATACCGCCAGCAAGGGCGGGGTGATTTCGATAACCCGCGAGATGGGCGTCGCACTTGCCCGCCGAAACATTCGGGTCAACGCCGTCGCTCCGGGTCTGACAGCAACCGCCATGTCGGAGCAGTTGGTGGACGACACCGCTGCCTGGGAACTTCGTCGCCTGCACATACCGATGGGCCGAATGGCAACACCGGGCGACGTCGCAGCCGCAGTGGCGTTTCTGGCGTCCGACGATGCGCGCTATATCACCGCACATGTGCTTCCCGTGGATGGCGGAATGGTCAACGCCTACCTCACTCCGCCAGACTGATCAGGCGGACATATAGTTCTTATTGGTATGAAACATATACCAATAGCTGTTTAATCGCAACAGATGGTGGGGCTCCGCGCGGTGCACTGAACGCTTCGCGCTGACATCTTCGATGGCTGGCCGGCGCAAACAATGATTGGCTAGACCTTTGCCAGATTTTTGCGATATCAGATCGGCATCATCATGTCGAAATCAATCGGGGAATAGACTTGCAAGACAATTCGGCGGTCGACCAATTAAACGCACGCGCTCGGACAATTGAATCGGTGCATGCTGCTGCGGCATATGAAGTTGCCGCCGACAACATTCGGCGTGCTATCGCGCTCGGCCGGTTTTTGCCCGGCGACAAGTTGCCGCCCGAGCGAGAACTTTCCGAGCAGATGCAGGTCTCGCGAACGACAATCCGGGAAGCTGTGCGTGTCTTGGAGGGAGAAGGGCTGATAACCGTGAAACGCGGAGCCCTGGGAGGCCTGGTCGTCATGCGCCCTCCCAGCCTCGGTTCAGCGGAGATGGGCGCCTACCTGCGGACGCAACTCCGGCTGATCTACGAAATTCTCGACTTCCGAACCGCCAACGAATGTTTTGCCGCACGGCTCGCTTGCGGGCGGCGCACGCAATCACATCTCGACTGTCTGGCGGAACTGTTGGGTACGATGTCAGGGCTTTGTGCCCAAAAGGCCAAACGGGAGGATGTATCAAACATTTCCCAGTTCCTCGCCGCCGACGCGGAATTTCACCTCACCATTGCGCATGCTGCGGGCAACAAGCTTATCGGCAAGGCGGTCGGCGATGCGCATGCCGCGATGTTCATGCCGATTGGACGTGTGTTCAAACGCCTTGAAGATCGAGCCAACGCCCATCACGAAACCATCTACGCTGCCATTCGGGACCAGGACGCCGACAGGGCTGAAAAGGAAATGAGCCTTCATATCGCAGCGACGAGAAAGAGCCTTCGAAACCTGCTGCCACCGAACGCCGAATTATCTAACGACTAAAAGCGCTGGGGCAGTGTCAAAACCGAGCCGGCTTCACCGCAACGGGGTTCGTTCTGGCGCTTGGCCAAGAAGGCCGCCGAGTTCGGTCGCCATCCGGACGAGCGCCTGGTCGGCTTCCGGCAACAAGCCGCGCAACGAGACGAAACCGTGGATCATGTCTGGATATGTCAGATGCGTAACGCGGTTTCCCGCGTCTGTCAGTCGCGCGGCATAGGTGTCGCCCTCATCGCGCAGCGGATCAAATCCCGCAGTCAGTACAACAGCATCCGGAAGATTGGCGAGCGTCTCGGCACGAAGGGGTGATGCAAGAGGATCGTGCCCATCTCCATCGGGCCCAAGGTAGCTCGAGATGTAGAACGGCATGCTGTCGAGGAGAAAACCGTTCGAATAAAGGCGCTTGGAGTCTGGTTCGCCGACGAGATCGGTGACCGGATAGATGAGAAGCTGCGCCTTGATCGAAGGCCCTCCGCGATCACGCGCTGCAAGGCAGACAGCGGCTGCCAGATTGCCTCCCGCGCTGTCGCCGCCCACGGCGATGCGAGTGGGATCGATGCCGAAATCCCCGACGTGTTTCACGATTGCCTCCAATGCCGCATACGCATCGTCAAGCGCTGCGGGAAACCGGTGTTCAGGCGCCAGACGGTAGGCAATCGAGATGACCATGACTGCCGCATTCTTTGCCAATACCCGGCAAATGCTGTCATGGGTTTCGATATCGCCGCGAATGAAGCCTCCGCCGTGAAAATAGACAAGGCACGGCAGCGCATCTCCCAGAAGATCGTCGGGAACATAAACCCGCGCTGCAAGAACGCCCTTGTCGGTCGTAAGCTGCACGTCGCGGAGAACCGCCATCTCGGGCGCCGGCGCGTCGAGTTCCCTCATGTCGGCCTTCCATTCCGCGCGCGCTTCGTCCGGATCTTGCGCCTCGACGGGGACCGCATCGGGGTTTGGCGCAGTTGCGAGAATTTCCCTCAGCTTCGGGTGCAGTTCAGTCATCATTTGTCTCGGTGCCAAGCTTCATGTGTCGAAATGGATCGTTCCGGATCAGCACGCAGCGACGCCGCCATCGACCATGAGGGTCGTGCCGGTGATGTAGGACGCTTTCTCCGAGACCAGGAATTCGACCGCATCGGCGATCTCCTCGCATGTCCCGAAGCGATCCAGCGGAATCTCCTGCCTAAGGCGGGCAACGACTTCGTCTTCGGTCCCGCCCCAGCCAATCGCGCGCATGGACGGGCTCAGCGGAAGCGCCAAAATGAAACCCGGAGCGATCGCATTGACCCGGACTGCGTTATGCGCCAGTTCGCAAGCAAGGTAGCGGGTCAAAGCCTCCAGCGCGGATTTGCTGGCGCCATACATCGATGCGCCCGGAAGACGTCCCAGTGAAGCGGTAATGCTGCTGATGTTGACGATCGACGCGCCTTTGCCCGCAAAGTGAGGAACAGCGGCGCGGCAGACACGAGCCGAGCCCGCGACATTGATCTCCCACACAGCGCTCATTGCCGCGTCTTCCATCTTCTCGATCGGTGTATGCCGGACGACACCGTGGCAGTTGACGACCACGTCCAGTCTTCCCTGGCCGATCTCCACGGCGGCCGCCACGCACCGATCCACACTTGCGGCGTCTTGCACGTCAAGATGATGAAGCAAGACTTCCGTGCCGCCGGTTTCGCCGACCTGGCCGTTCTTGTCGGCATCGATGGCAAGGTCGGCTGCGATGACCGTGTAGCCCATCGCTGCGAGCCGTCCATTGATCGCACTACCAATGCCTCCCGCTCCGCCGGTTACGAGGGCTGTCTTGGCCGGTGTCATTGTGTGAACTCCCTCAGCGTCTTTCGCCGGACAGGTTGGGATACGATCAGATGCGTTCGAAATACCGCATCATCTCCCAGTCTGTGACGGTCTCCTGTTCGAAGCTGCGCAACTCCTGAGCAGCAAAATTGACCAAATGCTCGTGAACGTCGGCACCGAGGGCCGACCGGACCTTCTCGCCGTTGGAGAACAACGAGACCGCCTCTCGCATGGTCGATGGCACGCGCGGCAGCGAGTGGTTTTCATAGGCATTGCCTTGGTATGTCTCGGGCGCCGCAAGGTTCGCCTCAAAACCGTCGAGACCGCTCGATACCAGTCCGGCAAGTGCCAGATACGGATTGGCGTCGGCGCCGGGCAAACGGGATTCGACGCGGAAGCTTGCCCCTTCGCCGACCAGCCGAAATCCGCAGGTTCGATTGTCCAGTCCGAGCACCATCTGGCATGGTGCAAACGACTCGTCCTGGAAACGCTTGTAGGAATTGATCGACGGGGCAGACAGGTAGCTGTACTCGCGACCGCCTTGGATCATGCCAGCCACAAACGACGCGAAACGGCGCGACATGCCCGCGGGCTCACCGGTTTCATGACTGATCGGCTGGCCGGTGTTCGCATCCCAAAGACTCGCATGGATGTGGCACGATGAGCCGACTTCCTCTATGAACGGTTTGGCCATGAACGTTGCGGAGTAGCCGAATTCGCTTGCGGCTTCCTTGACCCAATGCTTGTACAGAGCGTGCCGATCCGCCATCATCAGGGCGTCGCAATAATTCAGCGTGATCTCTTGCTGACCCAGGCCCCACTCGGTCTTGGCGTTCTCGACGGCGATGCCGGCGTCGGCCAATCGATCACGCACAAGCCCGATGAAGTCCTCGTCCCGTGTCGACTGGAGAAGATGATAATCGGCGCGATAGCGTGATGTCGGCGCGAGGTCGCGGTACCGCTTTTTCCACGCCTCATCATAGTCGGTCCTGAACAGGAAGAACTCCAGTTCGGTCGCACATTTGAGTGTCAGGCCTAGACCTTTGGCGCGATCCAACTGCTTTTTTAGGATCGTGCGCGGCGCCATCTGAAGAAAATCGCCCGTGTGCTCCTCGACGGCGTCGCAGAGAACCAATGCCGTACCATCCTGCCACGGCAGAATGCGAAAGGTTGTCAGGTCAGGCCGCATGATAAAATCACTGAATCCATCATCCCAGTTCGTCAGCTTGAACCCTGGCCGCGGCTCCATCTCCATGTCGGACGCAAACAGGTATGACGAAGCGTGAACACCACCCGCTCCCGACAGAGCCTCCAGGAACCCGTTCGTCGTCAAACGCTTTCCTACAAGCCTGCCCCATATGTCCGGAATTGCGCAGGCAACCGTTCGAATGGCGCCTTCCGAAAGAGACTTTTCCAACTCTGCCACGCCAACTGCATCCATCAAGTCAGGTCCTTTTCGGTGACGTACATGAAAACGCTCATGGTGGTTTTCGGGGACATCAGCATTGAGCCTCCCGGCTGAAAGGCAACCCCGGACGGCACCCGAAGGCGGCCATCGGGCGCATGCGACGCTCTATTCGACGCGAAAATCGGCATACCCGCTTTCAGCGGAGGCACGACAGGATCTTACATACTCCGGATAGTCCAGATGCGACATGAAGTTGCGGGGTTTGCCCGGCACGTTCGCGCCGACATACCAAGAGTTGGCCAAAGGATAGATGGTTTGTTCGGCCATCTCGTTCAGGGTCCTGCCCCAGCAGTCCTGCTTCTCCTGGATTGCTTCGATTTCGGATTTCCCTTGCCTGTCAATGGATTGGATGCAATCGACGATCCAATCGACCTCTGTCTCCGCAAGGGTAACCATGTTGGCAAGACCGGCCGGACTGCCAGGCCCGTTGACGATGAACATGTTTGGGAAGCCTGCCACACACAGGCCCAGATAGGTCCGCGGCCCGCTGTCCCAAACCGCCTTCAATTCCTTTCCACCACGCCCGCGAATATCGATCTTCAGAATTGAGCCGGTGAATGCGTCGAACCCTGTGGCATAGACGATCACGTCGAGATCGATATGTCCCTGAGCGGTAACAATGCCGGTCTCGTCGATTTCAAGAACGGGATTCTCCCTCAGATCCACCAATTCAACGTTATCGCGGTTGAACATCTGGAAATACCCGTTATCGACGCACAACCGCTTTGCGCCGATCAGAGTGTCCGGCATCAGTCGGTCGGCGACATCCGCATCCTCAACGATTTCCCTGATTTTCTGCCGAACGAAGTCCGCGGCCGTCTTGTTGGCGTCGACGTCGAGATAGAGGTCTCCGAAAGCTGCCGTGAAACCCAGGCCGCCATACTGCCATCGCTCCTCGAATATCCTTTGTCTTTCGTCCTCGCTGACTTCGAAAGCACCGACATCATTGACATCGATTCCAAGGGCAGACCTGTTTGCGCGCGCGTGTTCGCGGATTGCGTCGTAATTCGACTTAAGGTGGGCGATCTCCTGGGCATCGAGCACCTTGTTCTGGGAGGGCACGCTGTAGGCCGGGGTCCTTTGCAGGAGGTGCAGCTTGCGCGCGGTCTTGGCGAGTTCCGGCGCGATCTGGGCGCCGGATGACCCGGTGCCAATGACGCCGACGCGCTTGTGAGCAACATCGGCGCCGTCCGTTTTCCAGCGGCCGGTATGGACACTGGTGCCCTTGAACGTCGACATGCCTTCAATCTTTGGAAAGATGGGCTCGGAGAGCGGACCGGTCGCGACAATGAAGAAACGGGCCCAAACCACCTCGCCTCCATCTGTCCGCACTTTCCAGAGCGAACGACTCTCGTCGAACTCGGCGGAGACGACTTTGGTTTCAAAGGTAATCTGATCGCGCAGCCCGTAGCGGTCGGCAACATGCGAAAAATATGCCTGAAGCTGGGGTTGGGCCGAATAGCGCTCGGGCCAGACCCACTCCTGCTGGAGCGCACGGTCGAAGCTATAGGAATACTCCAGGCTGGGCACATCGACGCGCGCACCGGGGTAGTTGTTCCAGTACCACGTCCCGCCAACCTCGGAACCCGCTTCAAACAGACGGACGGTCCGACCTTCCCGCTTCAAGCGCAACAGTGCGTAGAGCCCTCCTGCACCCGCCCCCACAACGACAGCGTCCAAGGTTTGCCGCTCATCACCCGCGATCGTTTTCTCACGTTTTTGGAGCAAACATCCCTCCATCCCAGTACTCAAGCGATGCCACCAGACAGCGGAACGAGAGGCACCCAATTGGAATAATGTTCCTTAGGTATGTTTTATAGACCTTTATGACATAATCAACAGGAAATTTTCCGGCGGCGCGATGCTGGAGGGGCGAGAGGGAAGAAAGTCCCGAGCGGAACGGCAAGGGCAAGCGGCGTGGCGACGAGCGAAAGCGAGCCCTCACGCAGAGTTCATGCACCGGTTGGCCCCGTGTCGAGATTGATCGGCGGGGAATCAATCGGATGTGCAACGCGACCGTGCCAACGCCACGAACCGCCGCATCAGCGCGGGCCCGTGCGGTGTGTCGTCAAGCAGTTCATCAATGCTTTTTCCGCTCTCGATCTCAGGTCCGGATGCGGACCAGATCGCCCTCATCATCTCCGCCGTGTATTCTGGATGAAACTGGACCCCCCACGCGTACGGACCCAGTCGAATGGCTTGGCAATTGTCGAGCGCGCTCGAGGCCAACGGCCGGACACCGTCCGGCAGAGCGGCAACGGTCTCGTGATGAATGGCATGAAACTTCGCCTTGTCGGGCAATGTGCCAAACAGCGCGTCGTCTTCGTGGCCAACAAACGATACGTCAATCGTACCGATCTCCAGCCCGGCCGGGTTCGGTTCGACTTGTGCCCCAAGCGCGTACGCCAGAAGCTGGTGGCCGAAGCAGACCCCAAACAGCGGAAGCCCTTTTCCAAGGGCGGTTCTGAGCCAATCGGCCGTACGTTCAACCCAGACCGAGCGATGGGAGACCATGGCCTCGGACCCGGTTACGAATGCCCCGGCGAACCCACAGACTCGATCCGGCAGACATTCTCCTTTGAACACTTCGACGACCGAAGTGTCGCAAAGCCCGATACCGGCCGCGTGTGAGAAAATGTGCTCAGAGTCACCGAAGCGTTTCGTGATATCGACACAAACATCGTCCAAGCTGCCCGTTTTCACGATCAAGAAACGGTCTTGCGACCCACCGTTCTGTCCAGTCATCAAGTCCCATCCCGCAAACACGATGTATCCGGGTTCACGCCACTCCCGGACTTCGGGAGCTCGGCGAGCGCACCAATTTTAAAAGGTCTACACAGCAGACCTTTATTGCTATAGCCGCATCAATCGGTGTTTGACAATAGCCGGCAACCCCAACCCAGGGAGATCAGAGCGCAAGACGTTGGTCGCGCCGCGGCCCGAGGACCTGCGGGCAGTAGCGTTTCCAGCAAGGTCTGGTTGGTGTGAGCGCCGGCGTAACGGCTTGCACTGCCGCACTCTGGTCGATCAGTTTTCGGACGTGCCGTGCGGTGTTCTCGATCGCGGCTTCGACTTCGGACCGTTTGTTCCGAAACCGCGTCGAAGGAAAAGGCACCAAGATCGAGTGAAGGTCGCCAGACCAGTCTGCAAGCGCAAAGCCGATAGCGGATATCCCAGGCGTGTGTTCATCAAGATTATCGGCCAACCGGTGTGTCTGACTGTCAATCGGCATCGAATGTTGACCCCTCATCGGCGTGCAATTTTGACCCCCTGCGGGATGATGCCGGCCGCGCGCGCGGAACGTTTTAATCTGCGCGCGACCGGTCTGGTGCTGATATCGAGGTCATGCCCGGCTCTTGAAGCGCCAGCTATCGTTGCGGCGCTCGACGATCTCGCAGTGATGAGTGAGACGGTCGAGGAGCACGATGGTCATCTTGGCATCACCGAAGACGCTGAGCCCTTCGCTCAAGGCCAGGTTGGTGGTGACAATGATCGAGGTGCGTTCGTAAACCTTGCTGATGAGTTGGAACAGCAACTGGCCGCCGGTGTGGGCGAACGGCAGATAGCCAAGCACGTCGAGGATCAGGAAGTCGAGGCGGGAGAGCAGATCTGCGGTTCTGGCCGACCGCGCAGAGATAGAGGCTCGCGATACCCAGCGTCTTGGCCCCGACCTCCGAGTTCCAACAATAAAAGTCCCGGAAGAAGAGATCGGGTGCGCCGTCGGGCAGCAACCCTACCTCGATTGGATTCAGATCGTCGGCCAGGAAGAGGAAGACATCGCGGTCCGAGGCGTAGAGCGTAGTGGTGTCCTTGGTGACTTCGACCATTGGATCGTAGCTGCCGGTCGACCAATCGAGCACGCCCGGTACCTTCCAGCGCGTGTCGCCGACGCCGTCGCCCGCGATGCACTGGCGGCGGAGACGATCTCGTGGTCGTAGATGCCGCCATAGTCCGGGGCTGGTGACGGCGCGCAGTTCGGTGCGGCCATATGCGGTTTCGAGCATCTCGACCTGCTAGGCGCGGCGGTTTGTGATGCCATATTGCAGATTGATGCCGGCGCGCGGTGCAGAAAGTAGCTTAATTTACGCCGAAATCTGTCCAACAATCGGGGAGTAGCTCACTCAGAATGCCGGCCTGCTTGCCATCGTCACGTGCGGCTTGCTTGATCCAACCGTGGATCGTTGCAACGCACGGTTTAAACTCGCGGGCAAGGTCATCATCGCTACGACCAGCTCTGTGAAGCTCGACAATCTGTTCCCGGAATTCCGCCGGCTACGGGTTTCTCGTTCCGGGCATGTGAGCACCTTTCCATCGCAGTCAAAAGTGTCCATCAAACGGGGGGAACTGCAACTCCAGTCCTTGCCGAACTGCTGCCCTCGCTCTTTGGTCGGTTTAGGTCCTTCGTGGATGCAGACGGTCGTCAATCAGTTTACCATCCGCCTCAGACCGTCCTGAACCTTCAGCAACGCCGGCAGGTAGTCGTTCACGATCTTTCTCGTCTCGGAATGTATCGCGGCCATCCCGGTATTCAGAGCCGCAATCACCTTGCCTCGGGCGTTGTACACTGGAACAGCGAGTGAGCGCAGACCGAGTTCAACTTCCTGGTCGATCACGGCATATCCATTCACCCGCACATCGGCGATCGTGTCCATGATGTCTTTCGGGTCGGTCAGGGAGTACGGCGTACGCGGTGTGAGATCGGACGCTTCGACCACCGCGCGGGCCTCTTCTTCAGGCAGCGCGGCCAGGAGCACGCGGCCCATCGACGTGCAATGGGCGGGAAGCCGCGATCCCGGCATCAGACCGATTGACATGACCCGGCGCTGGGCGGCGCGCGCGACATAAACGATGTCGGTGCCGTCGAGGATGGACGTGGAGACAGACTGGCCGATCTGTTCCGACAACTGGTCCAGCCAGGGCTGCACGATCTGCGGCAGGGGCAGGGCGGCCAGCGCGCCCATACCAAGCCTGAGAACCCGTGGCGTCAAACCGAAGAACTTGCCGTCATACTCGGCGTAGCCGAACTTGTGCAGCGTCAGCAGGCACCGCCGCGCCGTCGCGCGATCGAGCCCCGTCGCTTCGGCCACGTCGGTGATCGTCAGGCGCGGATGCTCTGCGCCAAAACACTCCAGAACGCGCAATCCCTTTGCAAAGGAGGCGATTATGTCGGTGTTGTTCACCATGCGCACACGCTGGTGCAGTTATTGAACAAATGTCAATATGCGCACAAATTTCCTTGTCTTGGCTGTCTATCCCGCCGATCACGACCGCGGAAGCCACGTTTGAGGGATCCGCGACATGAACAAGACAATCGCCTTCGCGAGCGAAGCGGTCGCCGGTATCGGTGACGGCACGACCGTCATGATCGGCGGCTTCGGCGGTTCCGGCGCACCGATCGAATTGATCCACGCCCTGATCGATGCGGGCCCGAAGAACCTGACGATCATCAACAACAATGCCGGCAACGGCCATGTGGGGCTGGCTGCGCTCATCGAGCAGGGCATGGTCGCGAAGATGATCTGCTCGTTTCCGCGTTCGGCCGATCCGAAGGTATTCACGGATCTCTATCTCGCCGGAAAGATCGAGCTGGAGATCGTGCCGCAGGGGACGCTTGCCGAGCGCATCCGCGCCGGCGGCGCGGGCATCCCCGCCTTTTACACCCCGACGAGCTACGGCACGGAACTCGCCGAGGGCAAGCTGGTGGCCGAGTTCGAAGGCCGCCACTACGTGCAGGAACGCTGGCTGAAGGCCGATTTCGCGCTGATCAAGGCGGAACTGGGCGACCCGCTCGGCAATCTCACCTACCGGATGGCCGCGCGCAACTTCAATCCGCTGATGGCGACGGCGGCCACGCGCACGGTCGCGCAGGTCACGCGCATCGTCGCGGCTGGCGAGATCGATCCCGAACAGGTTGTCACGCCGGGCATTTTCGTCGACGGCATCGTGGAAGTGCCCGATCCGGAACAGGAAGAGAGCCTCAACCGCGAGGGAGCCGTTTATCCATGAGCGCCGCACTCGATACACTCAAGCTGTCCAGCGCGCAGATCGCCTGGCGCGCAGCGCAGGACATGGAAGACGGCGCCTATGTCAATCTGGGCATCGGCTTTCCGGAGATGATCGCGAAGTTCCAGCCGGAAGGCCGCGACGTTGTCTACCACACCGAAAACGGCGTGCTCGGCTTCGGCGAGGCGCCGGCGGCGGGCGAGGAAGACTGGGACCTGATCAACGCCGGCAAAAAGGCGATCACGCTCAAGCCGGGTGCGGCGTTCTTCCACCACGCGGACAGCTTCGCCATGGTGCGCGGCGGCCATCTCGACCTTGCCGTGCTCGGCGCCTACCAGGTTGCCGAGAACGGCGATCTCGCCAACTGGTCGACGGGCAAGGGCGGCGTGCCCGCCGTCGGCGGCGCAATGGACCTGGTTCATGGCGCGAAACGTGTCGCTGTCGTCACCGATCACGTGACCCGGAAAGGCGAACCGAAGCTCTTGAAGCGATGCGCCTTGCCGCTGACGGGGCTTGGATGCGTGACCAGGGTCTACACCTCGCTCGCGGTGATCGATGTCGAGGACGGCCGCTTCGTTCTGCGGGAGAAGCTGCCGCAATTGTCATTCGAGGATCTTCAGTCGGTGACCGGCGCTGAGCTGAAAATCCACGGTGATGTCGCGGACCTCGCCGTGCCGGAACTCTGAAGGACGATGTCATGCCCGACGCTTACATCTGTGACTACATCCGCACGCCGATCGGCCGTTTCGGTGGTGTGCTCTCCCCGGTCCGCGCGGACGACCTTGGCGCGATCCCGATCAAGGCGTTGACGGAACGCAATCGCGGCATCGACTGGGAAGCCGTCGACGAGGTCTATTACGGCTGCGCCAACCAGGCCGGCGAGGACAACCGCAATGTCGCGCGCATGAGTTCGCTGCTCGCGGGCCTGCCGGTCAGCGTTTCGGGCACGACGATCAACCGCCTGTGCGGCTCGGGCATGGACGCCGTCATCATGGCGGCGCGGGCCATCAAGGCAGGCGAGATCGAGATTGCGATCGCAGGCGGCGTGGAAAGCATGAGCCGCGCACCCTTCGTTGTGCCCAAGGCCGACACGGCGTTTTCGCGCAAGGCCGAGATCTACGACACGACCATCGGCTGGCGCTTCGTCAACCCGGTGATGAAGAAACAGTACGGCGTCGACTCGATGCCGGAGACCGGCGAGAACGTCGCCGAGGACTTCAAGGTCACGCGCGAGGATCAGGACGCCTTCTCGTTGCGTTCGCAGGCCAAGGCCGCAGCGGCGCAAAACAACGGCCGGCTGGCGAAAGAGATCGCGCCGGTGACGATCCCGCAGCGCAAGGGTGCCCCGGTGATCGTCGACACGGACGAGCATCCGCGCGAGACCTCGATGGAGGCGCTTGCCAGGTTGCGCACGCCGTTCCGTGAGAATGGCAGCGTGACCGCGGGCAATGCGTCCGGCGTCAATGACGGCGCGGCGGCGCTGGTCATCGCCTCGGAGGCAGCGATGAAGAAATACGGGCTGACGCCGATCGCGCGCATCGTCGGCGGGGCGACGGCGGGCGTTCCGCCGCGGATCATGGGCATCGGCCCGGCGCCTGCGACGAAGAAGCTGTGCGCCCGCATCGGCTGGACGCCGCAGGATTTAGACGTGATCGAACTGAACGAGGCCTTTGCCAGCCAAGGCATCGCGGTCCTGCGCGATCTGGGCATTGCCGAGGACGCGGATCACGTCAATCCGAATGGCGGGGCGATCGCGCTCGGTCATCCGCTCGGCATGTC
>JANSXJ010000186.1 GCA_024743015.1 Hyphomonas sp.
CTGGGGCTGGAATTGATGGTTGCCGTGTTTTTTATGATCTATGCTGCGATAGGGGCAGGCTCGGGCTGGGCGCTGTTTACCTATGCCGGCATTGACTTGAATCTGTCGATTGGAGCGGGTGCAATTATCACCGCGCTGATCGGACAGGTTCACCTGTTCGCAACCCGTGCGGGCGAGTCTTCCACGCTGAAAACAAGGATCGATACAGTCGAATCTGCGCAGCAGGATGTGCGCGACCGGGTTGATACCGTCGAAGCACGGGCGACGGCGATTGAAACCACTGTAAAGCAAGAGCTTACCGAGCGCCGGGATGCCCTTGTCAGCGAAATGCGCCAGCTGGAAACATTGATCGAGCGCCTGTCGCGCAGTTTTGAGACGAAGCTTGCTGATGCAGAAACCACAGGCGATGTCGCGCCGCAGGAAGATGCGCTGTTGCGCGCGGTGAAGGAGGCCCTCCAGGATGGCCGGGTCGACCTGCACTTGCAACCCATCGTCTCCCTGCCACAGCGCCGCGTTTCTTTCTATGAAGGGTTCACCCGGCTGCGCGGCCCGGATGGGTCGTTGATCCTCCCGGCAGACTTCCTTGATGCCGCTCGCCGCGCCAACTTGCTCGGTGTGATCGACAATATGATGCTATATCGTTCCGTCGAAGTTGTTCGCCGTCTGGCTGCGCGCGATCGACGCGTCGGTGTATTTTGCAATGTGTCGTCCTACTCGCTTGAGGATCCACACTTTTTCCCATTCTTTCTCAGCCATATGGAACAGAATCGCGACCTGGCCGGAGCGCTGATATTCGAGATTCGGGCGAGCCGGTTCGAGCACCGCTCACGTCAGATGCGCGAAGCGATGGAACGCCTCACGGCGCTCGGGTTCCGCTTCTCGATCGATCATGCAGAGACGATTGATATTGACTTGCCGCGTTTGCAGGATGCCGGGATCCGCTTCGTCAAATTCAATGGCGGCGAACTCATCGAGCAGCTGCGCAATCCGTTCGGGCCGAGACCTCTCTCTTCCGTTGACCGCAAAGTCTCAGGTGAGGAAGTGGCCGCCGTCTGCTCGCGGTATGGCGTGACTCTGATCGCAGAGAAGATCGAAGAAGAAGTCAGCGTTGTGGAGATCCTTGAGTTCGGAATTCCATACGGCCAGGGCCATATCTTTGGCGCGCCGCGACCGATCAAATCGTCGTTGATGGAAGAAACCAAGCCGCCCGCCGAACTCGTCCGCCAGCTGACAGCGCGCGCATCTTAAACGCGGCGCTGGATTGACGTGGAACCCGGGGCTTCCTAGGTCGCCATCATGACTCATCCACAATTTCCAGGAGGGCTCGCCGCCCTCGCCGATCAGTATGACATCATCCTGTGTGATGTTTGGGGCGTGATCCACAATGGCCGTTTCGCCTTTGAAGAAGCATGCGAAGCGCTGATGCGCTTTCGGGACCAGGGCGGCGCTGTTTGTCTGATCACCAATGCACCCGTGCCGAAAGAACATGCGATCCGCCATTTCGATCCGTTAGGGGTGCCGCCGGAAGCGTTTGACGACTGTGTCACCTCTGGCGATGCAACGCGCGAGGTGCTGGGCGCGCGAACCGGAGAGCTCTTCTATCGCATGGCCCCCAGCGAAGGTTGGGAACATGACCGATATCTGTATGAAGGCCTCGACCTGCAATTTGGCGATGAGCGGAGTTCCGACACCATCCTGTGCATTGGTCTTGAAGATCAGCAGAATGAACATCCGAACGACTATCGTGATCGCCTCGCTGAGGCGGCAGATCGCGGGATGCAGATGATCTGCGCCAATCCAGACATCCGCGTGCGAATCGGTGACCAGCTGTTCTGGTGTGCTGGCGCGCTCGCCAGTATTTTCGAGGAAGAGGGCGGCACGGTCATCTACCCCGGCAAGCCGCACGATCCGATCTACAATCTGGCGCTGGCAAAACTGGCCGACCTGGGCGTCGAAGCACCTGCTTCGCGGACGCTGTGTATCGGTGACAGCCCTGCTACGGATATGAAAGGTGCCGTCGCGCGGGGGTTTGATGGCCTCTATGTCGGCACGGGTCTGAAAGAGCATGGCGCGAACTTCGAGCAGGAAGTTTCGGAGCTGCTTGCGGAGTATGCGGTGACGGCAAAATGGGCGCTGCCGAAACTCACATGGTGACGAAACCTGAAACACATTGTAACAGGCCGTGAGCGAAACACGGAGATTCATCCGCAATGACCTATAAAGACGGCTATAAGTTCGAAGACCTGTCCGTGGGAATGACCCACCAGACCGAGCATATCATCACTGAAAAAGACATCGAGCTCTTCGCAGAAGTCTCTGGCGACCGCAATCCGCTGCACATGGACGAAGAGTTCGCCAAGAACACGCCGTTTGGACAGCGCATCGCCCACGGCGCCCTAACAGCGAGCTATATTTCCGGCATTCTGGGCAATGACCTACCAGGACCGGGCTCGATCTTTGTCGGGTTGAATATGCGCTTCCGGCGCCCGGTCTATATCGGGTCGCACGTCACTGTGAAAGTTGAAGTGACCGAGATGAAAGAGCGCGGCAATCGCGTCACGCTGAAAGTTTCGTGCAATGTCGATGGCAAGGCCGCAATCTCTGGCGAAGCCATGGTCATGGTGCCGAACAGAGACGCGTAAATGACCGTCATTGCCCACTTTAAGGACGTTCCGGAAACCGCGCGCGGTTTCTCCGTCGCCTTGGGCAATTTTGATGGGGTTCATGCCGGTCACCGCGCGGTGATCGAAGGCGCGGTTGCAGCAGGCGGATCGCTCGGTGTTGCGACGTTTGAGCCGCCGCCGCGCCAGTTTTTTCGCCCGGATGATCCACCGTTTCGGATTTACCGCCCTGCACGTCGCAACGCGCGTCTCTCTGAACTTGGTGCGAAAGCCGTCTTCGAGTTGCCGTTTAATGCCGACATGGCTGCGATGACCGATGAAGAGTTCGCTCGGCAGGTCCTGAAAGACGGTATCGGCGCCTCGCATGTGACCGTCGGGTTTGACTTCCGGTTTGGGCGCGGACGAATGGGCGATGCCGGACGTCTGTCATCGCTTGGCCGCGCGCTCGGTTTCGGGGTCACGGTGATCGAGAAGATCGAAGCGCTCGGGGCCAAAGCGTCCTCCACCGCCATTCGCGAAGCCCTGATTGCGGGTGAGCCGGAAAAAGCCTGCGAAATCCTCGGCCATGACTGGGTCGTCGATGGCGTCGTCGAGCATGGCGAAAAACGCGGGCGCACGATTGGGTTTCCGACGGCGAATCTGCACCTCGGTGACCTCATCCATCCGCGCCACGGTGTCTATGCCGTCCGCGCAAGGATTGCGGGAGAAGGGGCGTGGCTCGATGGCGTGGCCAATTTTGGACGCACGCCGACCACTGGCATACGTGATCCGCTATTGGAGACCTTCATCTTCGACTTTGACGGCGACATTTATGGTCAGCAAATGGAAGTCGCATTGGTGCGCTTTCTGCGCCCGGAGCTGAAATTCGACTCGATCGATGACATGGTCACCCGGATGCAGCAGGACGTGAAAGATGCACAGGCTCATCTGGCGGGATGACACGGCTCGCGAGCCCTGCTAAGCGGGCTGCATGAACTGGGCAGCAATCATATCCATTATTCGAATTAGCGGCCCGGTCGCCCGCTCATCCTAGAGCTCGCGGCCGGGGATCTATTGCTTAGCCCTTTCTTCACACGCTGATCCGAAGACGTCCAAATGGCCGATACTGACAAACCGAAAAAACCCGAAAACCCGTACAAGGACACTCTGTTCTTGCCGACCACTGATTTCCCGATGCGCGGCGGCTTGCCGAAAGCCGAGCCGAAATGGATCGAGAAATGGGATGAGATGAAGCTGTATGAGCGCTTCCGCGCCGACGCCAAGGCGCGTGGGGCGGAGCCCTTCATCCTGCACGATGGTCCGCCCTACGCGAACGGTCCGATCCATCTCGGCACGGCGATGAACAAGATCATCAAGGATATCATCGTCCGCAATCACCAGATGCGCGGTTATGATGCGTCTTACCTGCCAGGTTGGGACTGTCACGGCTTGCCTATTGAGTGGAAGGTGGAAGAACAGTTCCGCGCCAAAGGCCGAACCAAGGATGATGTGCCAGGCGACGAGTTCCGCCGTGCCTGCCGCGAATATGCCGCCGAATGGATCGAGGTTCAGAAGGAAGGTTTCCGCCGCTGCGGCGTCGAGGGCGAGTGGGATGACCCTTATCTGACGATGAACTTTGAGTCCGAGGCCGCCACGGTGCGCGAGTTCCTCGCCGTCGCCATGGGCGGACGCCTCGTTCGCGGCGCCAAGCCGGTGATGTGGTCTCCAGTGGAGCGCACGGCTTTGGCTGAGGCGGAAGTCGAGTATCACGACCGCAAGGTGCCGGTGATCTGGGTGAAGTTTCCGGTGAAGGCTGGCGCTGAAGAGCTTTCAAGCGCGTCTGTCCTCATCTGGACGACAACGCCTTGGACGATCCCAGCCAACCAGGCCGTGTCCTATAGCCCGTCCATTCCCTACGGCTTGTATCGGGTCGACGAGGTTATGACAGAGGAAGAACTCGGCTTTGCGCCTTACGCGGCATCGGGCGAGCAGCTCATCATAGCAGATGCGCTGGCCGAAAGCGTTCAAAACAGTGCGAAGATCAAGAGCTGGACCAGGGTCGCAGGGGTTGATCCATCCCAGTTGCAGACCCTCTCTCACCCGCTGGCCAATCTCGACCCATTCTTCCAACATGACATCCCGCTCCTCGCCGGTGACCATGTCACAGCAGACGCCGGGACCGGCTTCGTCCACACTGCGCCTGCCCACGGCGAGGATGACTTCAATGTCTGGGTCGAGTCCGGCCGGACGACGCAGCAAATCCGCCAAATCGTCGACCCGGACGGTTGCTACACAGACGATGTCCCCGAAGCGCTCAGCGGGCTCGATATCATCCGAACCTCCGGCAAAAAGCGTGGGCAGCCCGGCAAAGCCAATCCGGAAGTGATCCGTCTTCTCGCCGAGAGCGGTAACCTGCTGGCGCGCGGTATGACAGAGATCCGCGACGCTCATTCCTGGCGCTCAAAGGCCCCCGTCATTCGCCGGGCGACGCCGCAATGGTTCATCGCCATGGACACGCCAGGCAAGGATGGCTCACCGCCCCTGCGAGAGATGGCGCTAGACGGGATTGAGAAAACCAAATTCGTGCCGCCGACCGGCTATAATCGTCTCAAAGCCATGGTTGCTGACCGTCCGGACTGGCTGATCTCGCGCCAGCGCAATTGGGGTGTGCCGATCACGCTGCTGGTCAATGAGAAGGGCGAACCTCACACAGCGGCGCTGCCCGAAGACGAAGCGGCGGCAATCAACAAACGCATCCTGGACAAAATCCGCCAGGAAGGTGTCGAAGGCTGGTTCTCTGCCGAGGTGGGTGACTTCCTGGATGATCCGGCTGGCTGGGAGAAGGTCAATGATGTGCTCGATGTCTGGTTTGACTCCGGCACCACGCACGCGTTTGCGCTGCGTGATCGCGGTATCATAGATGACGCAACCGGTGTGGCCGATGTCTATATGGAAGGCTCCGACCAGCATCGCGGCTGGTTCCAGTCGTCTTTGCTGGAGAGCTGCGCGACGCGCGGCATGGCCCCGTTCAAGCAAGTCGTCACGCACGGCATGATTGTCGATGGCGAAGGCAAGAAGATGTCCAAGTCGATCGGCAACACGATCGATCCAAAAGACTTTGCCAATCAGTACGGCATCGAGATCCTGCGCCTCTGGACGGCGAGCGCTGACTATACAGAAGACCTCCGCATCTCGGACGAGATCATCAAAGGCGCGGTGGAGAATTATCGCCGCTTACGCAATACGATGCGCTATCTTCTCGGCGCGCTGCATGGCTATACGCCGGAGGAAGCGGTCCTGCCCGTCGAGATGCCGAGCCTGGAAAACTGGGTCCTGCATCGCCTCGCTGAACTCGATGACACGGTTCGAAAGGCCTATGACGAGCATGACTTCAAGCGCGTGATGACGGCGCTGCTCAATTTCTGTTCGGTCGACTTGTCGGCAGTCTATTTCGACATTCGCAAGGACAGCCTGTATTGCGACGCGCCAAGCGATGTGCGCCGTCGTTCGGCCCGTACGGTGATGGCGGCAATTCTTGAACGTTTGCTGGCCTGGCTCGCGCCCATCATGCCGTTCACAACGGAAGAGACGTTCCTGATGAGCGTGTTTGCAGACCGGGCGGACAGCGTGCATTTGCTGCAATTCCCTGAAACGCCGCTCGACTGGAAAGACGCTGATCTGGCCGCGCGCTGGGAGAAGATCTTCCGCGTGCGCCGTGTCGTGACAGGTGCGATCGAGGTCGAGCGCCGGGAAAAACGTATCCGTTCGTCCTTGGAGGCTGCGCCGACGGTCTATATCTCGGATCCAGACCTGCTGGCGGCCTATGAAGGCGAGGTTGCTGAGGATATTTTCATCACATCGCAAGCGGAGCTGGTCTCAACGGAAGCGCCTGCGGACGCGTTCCGACTGCCTGAGGAGGCCGGCGTTGCCGTTCTGCCAGGACAGGCGAGCGGGGTGAAATGCGCCCGAAGCTGGAAGTATTTTGATCCCGCAACCGCTGATCCGGACTTCCCGGATGTGACCCCTCGCGATGCCGCAGCAATCCGCGAGATTCGAGGCTAGAATGACTCAGCGTTTGCGCCTCGCTTTTTACTTTCTGGTCCCGATCATCGTGATCCTGGATCAGTGGTCGAAATCTGCGGTATTGAATGAACCCAGGTTCAATGCGCTCGGCTGTCTGGATCAGACCCAGCGGTGCGGTCAAATTGAAGTCCTGTCCTTTTTCGACCTGACCATGGTCTGGAACCGCGGCGTCAGTTTCGGGATCGGGCAATCAGAAGGTGTGATGCGCTGGCTACTTGTTCTGATGACGACCGCCATCGCAATCGGCTTTTCGGTTTGGCTCTATCGCGCGTCACGGCGGTTCACCGGTTTGGCGCTCGCTCTGGTCATTGGCGGGGCGTTCGGAAACGTCATCGATCGCATCCGGTTCGGCGCGGTTGTCGACTTTCTCGACTTTAGCGGCATCTTCCGGCCATATTTTTTCAATTATGTATTCAATGTTGCGGACGCGGCGATTTCTGTAGGAGCGGTCTTGCTCTTTGTGGATCAGTTCCTAATGTCGCGACAAGAAAAAGC
>JANSXJ010000439.1 GCA_024743015.1 Hyphomonas sp.
AAAATGTGGTGTCAGCGCCAAGATTGGGTCTCTGGCGGGGAAACCGGTCGTGGTCAAAGGCTCTCTCATTGAAAGAGGACCAAACGCCATGATTGCTGTCATCGATGGGATGGACTGGATCCGCGAGGACCCCACAGGCACCGTAACCGGTCTCACATTTCCGGAACCAGAAGACCTGATGGACGTCACCCTGAACGGCGAGATCCTGGATACCAAATGCTGGTTCGGCGCGATGCGCCCTGCTCAAGGGAAGACGCACAAATCCTGCGCGAGTCTTTGCATTAGGGGAGGCATTCCACCTGCCTTTTATGTGCGAGATATGAAAGACCAGACCGCTTTGATGATCATGACCTCAGGCGGGTACGGCCACAACAAAGACCTCCTGCCCTATGTGGCAGATCCAGTCTCCATCACCGGGAGAGTAAAGCGGCTTGGCGACATTTTACTGCTGGACGCTCCGGTGAGTGCGATCACACGGCTCTAATTGGTCGATCCAAAGCTTGCGCCCGTTTTGTCAAAATAGGCGCGCCAGAAGGCTTTGACCTCTCCGATCGGCAGATCATACTGCTGACGCGGAACAATTCGAGCGACGACGTTGACGCCATCCATTTGCGGCACCTGCTGCGCAAGCGATGCCTCTGAATAGGCGGCAAGATCAGCTCCTGCCCGATAGAATGAGAATCCGTCTGAATGCTGCATGAGATCCGACACGATGACCAGCCGCCGGTTTTGACGATTGCTCTGGAAATCAGCGCGGTCGCCAACCGAGTAGAGGGCCTCAAACAGGGGTGAGCTTGGCTGGCTGGTCGTTTTCAGCGTTTCGCCAACCGTATTGGTCAATGGCAGATAGAATTGCTCGCGCCACGTATCGTCAATCATGCGCGGGTTTTGCAGGATCGGATTAGCGTCCTCGACGCTGCCCGGGGAGCACTGCGTATACAGCGTCGTCGGATCAAAAGGTGTCGCGCTGTTCGGAAGGATGACCGTCAATCGACCAAACCTTGGAAGCGTGCGGGCTTCACTGTCTATCAGCTCATCTACCCATGCGAGATCGTTTTCGCTGAACGGGTCAGACTGATCGATCAAGATGATCGTGTGGGCAGGATCCTTGCGATCCATCCGACACGCACTCTCCACATCCAGCGCGGGCGCAGAATTGAACGCCGCGACGGAGAATAGTCCAATCACCGAAAACAACATGACACCAATCGCGCCGCGCCAGAACCAGGGACCTCTTTCTCTAGGACGAGCCATCATTCATCTCCCTGCTTTCAGGCCGACCGTACGTCGTCCTGTTGTTGACTGGCCATGCGGGCTTCGCGAACCTTTGCGACTTCCTTGTTCACCTGTTTCTGAATGGAAGACAGCCCCTTCTGGACCGATTGGATATGCGTCTCCAGCCACTCCCGAGACAGGTTGAGTGCAGTCAGGTTCTGCTCAATCGATTTGATCGCTGCATTGGCCTGCTCGCGCTCCTTGGTCAGGTCAAAGCCCGGCAAGTTAGGCGTCACGATTTCGTCGAAATAGGCCGGGATCGCCGCTTGTTCACCGAGCTTGTCGCGGAACTTGTTGCGCGCGCGGCGATGCGCCTGACGATACGCGATCTTGAGAGATCGCTCCTGATCGCCCGCCTTCGCCGCAATGCCCACCGCCTTGTCACGGTTGGCTTCCAGCACGTTCAGCGATTTCTCTATCTCGCGCTTGGCCGCAGTGTGGCGCTTGTGTTGGGTTTCAAACCAGAAGCGGCAGCGGGTGAAATAGTCTGACAGATCGTCTCGGACGCCGTTGCGCACCGCCTGGCGTTTCTCATAGGCCAACCGCTCTTTGCGCCAGACGCGGCCATAGCCGGGATAGCGATCTGAGATCTTGTCGTAGCCTTCATAAATGGCGACGCCAAAAATCGTCAGACCAATTAGCAACAGTCCAATCGCGACGAGCGAATCCAGTCCGAATATATTCGGGAACATGCTCCCGACGACTGCACCGGGAGAAATGTCAAACATCGAGAATCCGGCCAGCGAGCCCGCATCCTGAGCCGCGTGAAGACTAACTTCGACCGCATCGCGGAAGTGGGCGATAAAGAAATTCAGCATGATCCCGAACATGATCAGGATCCCGGCAACCACGCCGCCCGCAATCTTGAAACCCTTTTCGGGGTGATTGAGGTATCTGAGCCCAAAGAACCCGGCGAGCACACCCGTCAGAACATTCACAGCGCTAATCCCGAACGCGACCATCATTCCGCCCATCAGACCAGAGGATTGCGCGTCCTTGAACAGAAGCGCGTTGAAACAGCCTTCGATGATCATGATTAGCAACAGAATGGCGAGCGTCTGTTCGACATTCTTCTTGATATCCGGTGTCCGTTTGCCGATGCGGTCGCCATGCTGTTGCTTGAAATGCTGCAGCTCAACGACGGTTTCATCATGGTGATCGCGGGCCGATTCTGCATCATCGACTTCGTAGTGACGAAACTCGTTCTCTTCCGCCTTGATCACCTCGCGCAGGTGATCGGGGTGAATATCGGCGGGCGTACAGTCCTGGATATAGTTGCGCACGCCAGCGGCAGTGCCGCTCATCCAGGTTTCAAGGCTGCGACGTACGCCGCCAGCGCGTTCCGCAATCTCCTGTTCGCGCTCGCTCCACTGATCCTCGGTGATCGCTTCGGAGGCGGGTACAGCGTCTTCGGCGTCTTCCTGAGCGATCTTGCGCGTCCGACCGCGGCTGAACCCGAGGTCTCCTTCGGCGAGCTTGCCGCGCAATCCGTGCTTGGCGAGTGACTCTTTCGCTTTGAAAGGTTTGATCGCAGATTGATATCCGATGTCCGCGCCCCAGCGCACCGATTTTCTACTCATATTGCCCAATCCCATTAACAAAGCCGGCCCATATATTAACCGTACCGAAAATCGGCGCAGGGCCTTAACAACCTCCTAAGACGGCAACGCGTAGGGAGTTTGCTGCAGCTTAAATTTCCGTCATTAAGTTTTGAGGATTGATTTCATTAACGAAATCAGCGGGCCTCTATTCCCACTCG
>JANSXJ010000529.1 GCA_024743015.1 Hyphomonas sp.
GGCCGCGTCGACAGTGACCTGCAAGGTGTGGCCGATACCGTAGCCGCCCGGCTCGACATGATCTCGAATGAATACGAGCGCGGCTGGCAGGGTCGCCCGACACAGGATCAGGGCATCCGCCTTACCCGCGTAGTACGCGGGGTCGAGGAAATGCGCACGCTTGACGGCCCGGTGCTGCGCGGCGGCGACGCCCGCCGCCTCGCCCAGCAGACCGAACAGCTGCGCGCCATCTACCGAGAGCGCACGACATTGCTGCGCAAGGACCGCTCACAGCCGATTTTCGGCCCGCTCGACCTGCTCGACGCGATCCTGAAAGAGGGTGAAAAGGGCCTGACGCTGCAACGCTACAAGGGTCTCGGAGAGATGAACCCCGATCAGCTTTGGGAAACCACGCTCGACCCGGACGCGCGCACGCTCTTGCAGGTCAAGATCGACGACGTGGCCGAGGCCGACGATCTCTTCACTAAGCTGATGGGCGACGTGGTCGAACCGCGCCGCGAGTTCATCCAGGCCAACGCCCTCAACGTCGAAAATCTCGACGCCTGACCGGCTGTAGGCGCGCGCGTAGTTTTTCGCTGCGCGCATAGTTTTTCGCGTGATGAGGTCAGGGCGCGACCGCGTTTTATTTGTATTTCCAATGGTTAGCGAGAAATATTGGCCTTCGCGGTTTTTGGGACTGCTTCGCGCAGGGCGCGTAGGACAGCGTCTGCAAAACGAACGAGCTTTGCCTTTCTGTCTCGGTTGATGTGCATTGCCCATCAACCGAGACAGAAGCCTCCTTCTCCGCGGGAAGAACTTGAGCTTCAGCGCAGCGTTGGAAGCCGACTTGGCAACCACATGAATCGCCCCGGGTTTGTCGGAGACCATCAACTTAAGTAAGGATGATGGTTATGACGAAAAGCAAAATGGCAAATCGCTACTCGCCCGAGGTCCGCGCACGAGCGGTCCGGATGGTGTTCGAGCATCAGGGCTCTTACGAAACGCAGGCGGGCGCGATTGCGGCCATTGCACCCAAGATTGGCTGTATTCCCCAGACCCTGCGTGAATGGGTCAAGCAGGCTGAGAAAGACAGCGGCATGCGCGATGGCGTGACCACTGAGGAACGGGACCGGATCAAGGCCCTGGAACGTGAGGTCCGGGAGCTGCGGCAGGCGAATGAAATTCTCCGCAAGGCGTCAGCGTATTTTGCGCAGGCGGAACTCGACCGCCCACTGAAGCGATGATCGCCTTCATTGAAGATCAACGCATTGTTTACGGCGTCGAGTCGATCTGCAGGGTCCTGCCGATCGCGCCGTCGACATATTACCACCGCGTGGCGTGCCTCGCTGATCCGTCCAAAGCATCGGCGCGACATCAGCGGGATGCGGAATTGCGGCCAGAGATCAAAAGGGTCTGGGATGAAAACTATCAGGTCTATGGGGTCCGCAAGGCGTGGCATCAGCTCAAGCGGGAAGGCTATACGCTGGCGCGCTGCACGGTGGAGCGCTTGATGAAACAGATCGGCATCCGTGGGGCTGTGCGCGGCAAGGTGGTCAAAACAACCGTCCCTGACACGTCAGCGCCTTGTCCGCGTGACAAGGTGAACCGCGTGTTCCGAGCACCAGCCCCGAACCTTCTCTGGGTCAGTGATTTTACCTATGTGTCAACATGGCAGGGCTTTGTGTATGTAGCTTTTGTAATCGACACATTCGCTGATCGCATCGTTGGCTGGCGGGTCTCGCGGTCTGCCAAAACTGACTTTGTTCTCGATGCTCTTGAACAGGCCCTGCATGATCGGCGGCCTGTTCAGAAAGGGCGATTGATCCATCACTCGGATCGCGGCGGGCAATATTTATCCATTCGCTATACCGAGCGTTTGGCCGAAGCTGGCATTGAGCCATCGGTCGGCAGCGTTGGGGACAGCTACGACAACGCCCTCGCGGAAACCATAAACGGCCTCTACAAAACCGAGCTGGTTCACCGCCAGGGACCGTGGCGCAACATGCAAGATCTGGAAATGGCCACCCTCGGATGGGTCGATTGGTTCAACCACAGACGCCTGCTTGGCCCCATCGGAAACATCCCGCCAGCA